>DFBV01000063.1:29318-31027 GCA_002366755.1 Anaerolineales bacterium UBA3071 | reverse complement strand
GCCGCCCGGGCCACCGCCATGCGCACCAGGACCTGAGCTTTCTCCGTGGCCGCCTCCTGGTCGTGCGAATGTACCCAGGAGCACTGGTTGCGAATGTTGGCCATCTCGAAGAGGTAGGGATTGAGGCCCGCCATGCGAATACTATCCCGGAATAGCGACTCATGGGTCAGCGGCGTACAGGAAGCGACCACCACGCGGTTCAAGTCGTGCTCCTTCACCTGCTCGGTGATGCGAGCAATGGAGTCCTGCGAACAGGTGTAGAGGTTGCGCTCGGCGTGCACCACGTAGGGCAACGTCCAGGCGTATTCCTCCACTCCCTCCACATCCAGGAAACCGGCGATATTGGAGCCGCAATGGCAGATGAAGACACCGATACGCGGCTCCTCGTCGCTCACATCCCGCTCGGGGGGATACTCCTTTTCCCGCACCAACGCGCCCCGCGCCGCGGCCAGCAGCATCTCGGCGCAGGTCGCTGCCCCGCTCGCCTCCACCACCGTCTCGGGGATGTCCTTCGGCTCGACAAAGGTGCCGCAGGCATAGATGCCCGGCCGGCTGGTACGCAGAGGATCGAACGGTGAGGTGCAGCAGAAACCATGCTCATCCAACTCGACGCCCAGGTTGCGGCCCAGTTGCCGCGCGCTCTCAGATATTTCCACGCCCACGGAGAGCACGACCAGGTCGAATTCCTCTTCGCGGATTGCAGATTGCAGGTGCCCCTCTGCGACACTGCGGCACTGCGACACTGCGCCTTCGTCCACGTATCTCAGAATCAGATTGCGAGTCTCCGGGTTCTCCCTGAGCTCGGAAACACGACAGCGAACATACTCGATACCGTACTTCTGCTGCGCCCGCTTGTAGTACTCCAGGTAACCCTTGCTGAAGGCCCGCATGTCCATCATGAACACCTTGATCTGCGTGTCGGGCTCGTGCTCGCAGGCCATGATGGCCTCTTTGGTGGCGTACATGCAGCAGACGGACGAGCAGTAGTCATGATCCTGATCGCGGGAACCAACGCACTGCAGAAAGGCGATCTTGCGGGGCCGCTCATGATCGGAGAGCCGTTTGATGTGGCCGAAGGTGGGGCCAGAGGCACAAAGCAACCTCTCGAACTGCAGCGCGGTGAGCACGTTGGGATAGCGACCAAAGCCCAACTCCTCCGCCACGTGAGCGTCATAAGCCTGGTAGCCCGGAGCCAAGATGATCGCCCCCACGTCCAGTGTCTCGATGCGATCCACCATGTCATGGTTGATGGCATCGGCGCCGCAGGTGTACCAGCAACTCAGGCACTCGGAGCAGTGACCGCAGGCCATGCAGCGCGCAGCTTCCTTTTGGGCCAGCTCCTCGTTGTAGCCCAACTCCACCTCGGCGAAACTGCGGCGGCGCGTCTCCACGTCCAGCGCGGGCATGCGCACCCGCGGCTGGCGCACGATCTCGCCACGCTCCAGCTTCTCCCTCACATCTTCAGGCGCAAGCTCGACGACCGGCAGCTCTGGCTTGGGCCCGGTCTCCAGCTCCTCACCTCGCAAGTAGCGATCAATGGATTCCGCCGCCTGATGGCCCGCGGCCACTGCCTCCACCACGAAGGCAGTGCCGCTTACGCTGTCACCGGCAGCGAAGACCCCCGGCCGCGTGGCCGCCAGGGTGTTGGGATTGACCGCCACCGTGCCGCGGCGAGTGACGCCCACACCCGCATCCTCGGGGATCCAGGC
>DFBV01000063.1:24351-29263 GCA_002366755.1 Anaerolineales bacterium UBA3071 | reverse complement strand
GTTGCCATCGCTGAGAATGCGCTGGAAGGAGCGACCAGGATGCACGATCACCCCCTCCGCCTCGGCGTGCTCTATCTCCCACGCATGGGCAGGCATCTTCTCGCGGCTTTCCAGGCAGGCCAGGTGCACCTCCGGCACCCCCAGCCGCACGGCGGTGCGCGCCACGTCAAAGGCCACGTTGCCGCCGCCCAGCACCACCACCTTGTCGCCCAGTTTGGGCGGCTCGCCCAACCGCACCTCCCGCAGGAAGATGGTGTTGAGCAGCACCCCCTCCAGGTCCGCGCCGGGGATGGGCAGTCTCTTGCCCACGTGCGCTCCCACGGCGATAAGCACGGCGTCGAAACCCTGCTCGAACAGAGTGTCCAGATCCTCCGCGCGGTGGTTCAGCCTCAGCTCCACGCCCTCGTCCAGGATATCCTGAACCTCTCGCTCGATGATCCAAGAAGGAAGGCGGTACTCGGGCACGCCGACGCGCAGCATGCCGCCAGCCACGGGCAGCGCCTCGAACACCGTCACGCCGTAGCCAGCGCGCACCAGGTCACGGGCCGCGCTGAGTCCGCACGGGCCGGCGCCGACAATGGCCACGTTCTCCGGCCGCGTGCGCTCCGCTCGCGGCACCAGCTCCCGCGGCGCCTTGTACACCATGTCCGTGACAAAACGCTTAAGCGCAGCGATTGCCAGCGGCTCGTCCACCAGGTTGCGGTTGCAGGCGTCCTCGCAGCGGTGGTTGCAGATGCGCCCGCAGATGCCGGGGAAGGGATTGTCTTCCTTGATGACCCGCAGCGCGTCTTTGTAGCGCCCCTCGCGGATCAGGGCGATGTACCCCTGGGCGCGCTGGCCGATGGGACAGGCGTCGCGACAGGGGGATATGCCTAGCTTGTCAATGACAAAGGCATTGGGCACCGCCTGGGGGTAGAGGCGGTACATGGCCCGCCGTTCCTTCAGCCCTTCCTCGTAGACGTTGAAGCGGGCGGGGATGATGACCGGGCAGACGTCGACACACTCGCCGCAGCCGGTGCACTTGTCCACGTCAATGTAACGTGCCTTGCGCCGCATCGTGACCGCGAAATTGCCCGCTTCCCCTTCCAGCCCCAACACTTCCGTATCGGTCAGGATGCTTATATTGAAGTGTCGCCCTACCTCCACCAGCTTGGGGGAGCCGATGCACATGGCACAGTCATTGGTGGGGAAGGTCTTGTCCAGTTGGGCCATGTGGCCGCCGATGGCGGACTGGCTCTCCACCAAGTAGACCTTGAAGCCGGCCTCGGCCAGGTCCAACGAGGCCTGGATGCCGCCGATTCCGCCGCCCACGACCATCACCGCGCCCACGACATCATTGGGGGCGGATGCCTTGTTGTTGTCCTTATCGTGCATTCTCAAAGCCTCTCACCATCTGCAGACCTTCATCATCTGGTATCATTTGTGGTACTCATAGTATCAATGATGATACTGTTGTACCCGTTCTGCCTTCCTCAGTCAAAAAGGGGTGGCTCGCGTCAAATAAGGGCTCTTGGAAGAACAAGCTCCCGCACTCCCCCTCGTTTTTCCAGGGAAATCCGCGCCAAACGCGGGAAGTTATACTCTTACGAACCCTAAGCGCTCAACATTGCTTCAACAACTCGAAGTATCTCTCGCGATCCATGCCCACTGTCCGCATGTTGTTCCTGATGACGAACACTGGCACTTCCCTGTACTGTGGAATGACAACGGGGCGTGTACAATCAGGCTTGCTCAACACGATGTGATCGCCTTCCTGACGAATTATGGCGAAGCCATCCTTCTCGAAGATGCATACCAATCGTTTACCTCCCGCTCCACTCATTCGAGAGCATTCGGAAACTGGTTCGGCATCTCTCTTCAGACCCGCCTTGGTCAAAAAAAGGGCGGCGAATCACGCCGCCCTAGCTATCGTCTCGCCGCCCGTACTCTACTCCAGCCCCAGCCGCTGCAAGCGGTAGTGGAAGGCAGTGAGGGTATTGTTGAGCAGCATGGCAATCGTCATGGGGCCCACACCACCAGGCACCGGCGTGATGGCGCCCGCCACCTCCACGGCCTCATCGAAGGCCACGTCTCCTACCAGCCGGTAGCCTCGCTTGGCCGTGGGATCGTCCACGCGGTTGATGCCCACGTCAATGACCGTGGCTCCTGGCTTGATCCAGTCACCGCGGATCATCTGCGGGCGACCGATGGCGGCCACCACGATGTCAGCGCGACGAACCGTTCCGGGCAGGTCGCGTGTGCGGGAGTGGCAAATAGTAACCGTGGCGTTGCGGTTGCGCAGCAGCCCGGCCACAGGGATACCCACGATGTTGCTACGGCCCACCACCACTGCCTCCGCTCCCTCGATTTCCGCCCCCGCCTCATCCATCAGCACCATCATGCCAGCCGGCGTGCAGGGCACAAAGAGAGGGTCCCGCCCCTTCATGACCAGACGGCCAATGTTGATAGGATGGAAACCATCCACGTCCTTGTGCAAGCTGATGACCCCCAGGATCGCCTCGTCGTCCAGGTGTCTGGGCAGCGGCAACTGCACCAGGATGCCATCAATGCTGGGGTCTTCGTTCAACTCCCGCACCAGCCCCTCCACCTCTTCCTGGCTGGCGTTCTCCGGCAGCAAGGGCTTGGTGGAATAGATGCCCGCTTTCTCGCAGGCCCTGCCTTTGCTCCGCACGTAGAACTGTGAAGCAGGGTCTTCGCCGACCAATACGGTGGCCAGCCCCGGCACCAGGCCGTGCTTTGCTTTCAGAGCGGCTACCTCATCGGCGATTTCCTGGCGGACGCGCGCCGCGATGGCCTTGCCGTCAATGATCTTCGCTGTCATGGATCTCTCCTGTCAGTAGTTTGGCAATGTCACATCAGGTTCGTAGTAGCACACGAAGCGCAGCGGAGTGCGGTTTCGCGCCACTCTGCTCGGCTCCGTGCCACACTACGAGCCTCTCTCCGTGCTGCGACGCGGAATGTGACATTGCCAGAATAGCCCTCTATGTCAAGGCGCTACTTGCTCGGTGCCACATGCACACTAGCTCCAATGGCGCCCTCGGGTAGGTGGAAGGTAACAACCCAACCGCCCTCCAACTCCAGTTCCCAAGTAGAAGACTGCGCAAACGCCCGCGACTGGAAGACCGCACTGTCCGGCGTGGACGCAGGCACGACGAGGGTCGCCTTGCCTCCCCTGATCTCCAGTTCCACCGCGTCGCAGCCCGCCTCCTGGCGGCAAGTGCCTTCCCTCTCCAGGCTAGGCTCACCGATGAAGGCTTCGCGCAGATTCCAACGTTTCACGTCTCGCCTCTGGCGTTAGATTCGTAAGTACGAATCGGTGTAGATCACCTTGTTGAGCAGGGCTTGCACGGTCTTCCAGACGTCCGCCTGCTGCGGATCGGACATGTCCACATCCTCGGGCTGCAACTCCTCCATCGCTTCTATCCGGTCATGCAGCTTGAGCAGCAATTTGTGAAGTGGCGTGCTCTCATCCCGCTCCTCGACGATGCGAATCCATTCCATCAATTCGCTATCCAGGGGATCAGCGATGACCATATCCACGCCAGCACCCATCAGCATCACCATGTAGGTCCGGTTGAGCAGTGGGCGCAGTGCGCTGGGCACCTGGTTGGACACATTGGAAAGACCGCCGTTGGTCAATGGTGGCGGGTCCCAGGCGAATTTGAGCGTGCGCACCGCCTCAATGCACTCCGGGCAGTACTCCTGGAGGCCAGAGACCGTCAGCACGAGCGGGTCAATGATCAGATCGCTGATGGGGAAATCGATCTCCAGCATGTGCGGGATCAGCTTTTCCAAGGCGATGCCCACCCGCTCGTCCGCGCCGACCGGGATCATGCCCTCGGCCATGGTCAAGGCGACCAGGCGCGTGTTGAACTTCTTGGCCACAGCGGGCACCGTCTGCAACCGCTCGGCCCGTGCGTCGGTGGAGTTGATGATGGGCTGCGCTTTGGTCACCGTCTCGCAGGCCGCCTCAATAGCGGTCAGGTTGGTGGTGTCGAAGACCAGCGGCACGTCCACCACCTTCTCGACGACCTCCACCAGCCAGGGCAAGATCTCGTGGCCCCGCTTTTTCTGCGGACCGATGTTGAGGTCTATCGCATCTGCCCCGGCCTCCACCAAACGCACGGCCATGTCCTGGAAGAACTTGGCGTCTCGCTCGGCGACGGCCTGCCTGACCTTCGGGGAGATGATATGGATATTCTCGCCAATGATGTACATGCTTGCCTACGTCCTCCTCAATGATGTTCTAGTTGTGGGCGGCTGGGGGCTGCCTATGCGGACTTCTCGGACTCTAGATGGGTAGTCGCTGGGCCATCTCCTGGATCGCCTTCCATGCCGACGACCCTTCCGGCAATTCCACCAGAGGCCGACCCGTGAACTCAAACTCCGCCAGCGCCGGATCGTCGGGCACCGTGCCCAGCAGCGTCAGCCCGGTCCGCTCCACCGCCTGGGCCAGTGGCGCGGGAATTGCCCCTCCCCGCAGCCGGTTGATGACCAGGTAGAGTTGGCCCACGCCGATATCCAGTTCGGGCACCATCGCCGCCATGTGCTGCGCAGCGACGAGGCCCCGCCGCGTGGGGTCGGTCACCAGCAGCAAGACGTTCACATCGCGGGTGGTGCGGCGACTGAGGTGCTCCATCCCGGCCTCGTTGTCAATCACCACGTACTCGTAGTTTCCGCTCAGGCGATCCACGATCACGCGCAGCATCTGATTGGCCGCGCAGTAGCAGCCAGGGCCTTCGGGCCGGCCCATGGCCAGCAGGTCCACCCGGTCACCCTCGACCAGCGCCATCTGTATCTGGTAATCCAGGTAGTCCTGCTTGCTCATCCCGCCAGGCATAGAGCCAGCCAGCGCGCCACTCGACTGCACCAGTTGCGCCATGTCCTCGCGGATGCCGCCAACGGTCTCCTC
>DFBV01000063.1:23587-24313 GCA_002366755.1 Anaerolineales bacterium UBA3071 | reverse complement strand
GCCAGGATCGAGCCAGTCCGTTGCCCGACCAGGTAGCGGATCAAGAGCGCAGAGGCGGTGGTCTTGCCCGTGCCTCCTTTTCCAGCCAAAGCGATGGTGATCGTCATTCCTCGCTGCCCCAATACCAGGAAATGGCCGCGGACAAACCTCCAGCGGCGCCCAACACCGCCCCTATGCTCGCACCCCAGCCCATGATGTAGAAGAAGACAGCGCCGACCAGCGCACCGGCGACGGCCGAGATCGCCACCACGCGGCCCCGACTCATGCACCCCACTCCAATGCCACGTCCTCAGCCAACAGCCACCCTCTTGTCGGCTTGCCCTGCCCAATCATCCCGCGCTATTCGGTCAACAGACTGCTCTGTGATAGCTGCTAGTTCCTCCGGCGTCGCCTTGGCCAACTGGGCAAAGCTAGTGATGCCTGCCTGCCGAAGGCGGACGCGGAAGACCGGTCCGATTCCCGCGATCTCCGCCAGGTTGTCCTCAGCACGTACCCGAGGCACCGACGGAGCAGCAGGGGCATCCAGTTCAGCCATCTGGCGAGCTGCTTCCTGGAGTGATCTGTCCAGCGCCGCCTTGGCCCGAAGGCGAGCCTCGTCGAGCTCGCTGGTCACATCCTCCACGACAGCCTCGACGGCCTCAGCCGCTTCCTCGACAGCGGTCTCTGCGACTTCAGACACCTCCACCGTGGCAGCCTCAGCGGCTTCAGCCACTTCCTCCACGACAG
>DFBV01000063.1:12084-23484 GCA_002366755.1 Anaerolineales bacterium UBA3071 | reverse complement strand
AGCCACTTCCTCGACGCCAGGCCCTGCGACTTCAGACACCTCTTCCGCGACAGTCTCCGCTGCGGCAGGCACTTCCACCACGGCAGCCTCAGCGGCTTCAGCCACTTCCTCGACAGCAGCCCCCTTAGCCTCGATCACTTCCTCCACAGCCGGTCCAGTCGCCAGCCCGACTAGCCCAACGACGGGCTCGGGCACAGGCTTGACCTGCGGTTCCAACTTCCAAGCCTCAAGAGCTTTCGTCATCCGCTCGGCCGCGGCCGCGCCGATCTGGTCGGCAGAGAGACGTCCTTTCAATTCAGCCAGGCGCAAGGCCGCGCCGCGGGTATTCTCCTCAATCGCCAACTTGACCCGGATCAGGTCCGCCAGACCCCAGAGGAGGACGAAGTAGAACAACCCGCTGATGAGGCCAAGAATCCCACCGATGCGGAGGGTCCAGAACAGGGGACGGGCCCAGTAGCCCCCGCCGCTAATCCTGGTGATGAAGCCTAAGACAACTGCGGCAATGCCTGCGACAAGAAACAGCACAGCCAGAATCCTGAGCAGAACAGCGACAAAGCGCAGGAAGCAGAACTTCTTCTTCATGACCTGCTCTCCTTCCCATTCTCGATACGTGGGTAGCCCACAGCAACACGCCCAGCCCGACGCACAGAGGCGCTCCTCTGCTTGGTGGATCGCCACCTCTGGACCGCGCGTCCACTCTTGGAGACCACGCCCTACTCCCAGGCGCGCACAGCTTTCACGAACCTGTATGTGCTCGGGGTGAATGCTCGCAAACAAGCGAGCGGTTGCAGAGTCAGCGTCACAGCAGAGCGGAATGAGATTCGCCGAAAAGCTGCGCCCTGCTGTGTGTGACTCGCGGCGGCTACGGGAAATCGATGATCAACAGAATGTCAGAGTTGCCCATCTGGAGCACCAGCTCCCGCACCATGCCCACGAAGGCCTCATTCGGAACCCAACTGGCCTCGTTCACCTGGGCGTAGAGATCCAAAGCGTTGACCAGATGCTCTTTGCTCCAGGCCACGTTGGGCAGGGGCCGATCATTGACGAAGAAAAACAGACCATCGCCCTGCGTCTGCACGGCGACCCGCTGAACGCCGGCCTGCTTCAACTGAGCAATGTACTGCGGGTCTATCTGACCAGGTGTATACCCTATCATAGGCTGCAAGATCTCGGCAGACATCCCCCAGACGGTAGGCACACCGTTGTCATCGTAGGCCATCGCCAGCTTCAACTCAGCTTCTGGCTCCTCGATCTCGGGCGCAGCAGTCGTTTCCATCAGTCCACTGGCCAGATCTCGGTAGGGAATGATCTCAGCGCCAGCCTGCAGCGGCATCTGCACCACAATGCCCAGACCGACGTGCCGAACCAAGGGCAGCAGACGCGTCATCAAGTCGCCACTGGAGACCCCAAAGCCCTCCGCCAGCTCAGCAGCAAGGCCCACGCTCTCGGCATCCCAGGCCACGTATGGCATCGCCTTTCCGTTGACGTAGGCGAAGAGACCCGCGCCGTTGTGAACAAGCTCAATGTGCTGCACATCGCTGGCCTTGAGCAAGTCCATGTAGAACTGGGGGATCTTGAGCATACCCAGATCGAGGCCAAACCAAGACTCGAGCTGCGATGCCCGCATGCCCCAGACGGCAGGCTCCGCGTATCCTTCCTCGCCCTCAACATACTGCGCGTAGATACGCGGGAGACGCAGGGTGAAGGAATCGAAGTTAAGCGCAGCCCCTTCTAGCATCTCCCCGGCGTCTGTCGGAGCCCCAGCGCAACCTGCCAGCAGTCCTAGCAGGACCACTGCCAAAACGAATGATACGACCCTCCGGTGAAACATGATACACCTCCTGTATCTTCCAGCTATGTTCGTCCCCAACCAACATTCTTTCGCACCGCTTGGCTTGCCAGAACCACCCCCTTTCTGCGCCTATTTCACTCACCGGCTGGACGAAGGTTCAGCCGTGTTGTCTTGCCGAAGTATGGCCGCCACCGAGGGAAAGTTCTCAATCTCGGTGTGCGGCAGGAAGAGCGCGGAAGTGAACTCCTCGTAGAAAGTATTATCGGCCGAGAGCTCCAGGTAGGTCATGCGGTCCGCCACTTCTGCCACGGTGTTGCGCATCTCCCGGCTCAGCAAGGCCATGTAGGAACCCCGCACTGACGTGTTGCCCAGGAACTGGAATCGCTCCCAGGGCAAATCGGGCAGCAAGCCGATCTGGATGGCCTTTTCCACGTTGATGTACTGGCCAAAGGCCCCGCCGATGAGCACCTGCTCTGCGTCGCTCAACTCCAGTCCGACGCTCCGGGCCAGCACCGAGAACCCAGCGTAGATGGCCGCCTTGGCCCGCAGCAAGTTGTCAATGTCCACCTTAGTGATCACGATATCGCGGCCGTGCTCCGTGTCGCTGCCCCAGGCCACGACGTACTCGCCGCCACGCCGACCCTCTCGTACCCGCTCTGTGGGCAGGTTGAAGTTGAAGTTGCCTCCCTTGTCCACCACGCCAGTGATGAACATCTCTGCCAGCAGCAGGATGAGACCCGATCCGCACAGTCCCCGGGGTCGCGCATCGCCGATGACGCGATAGGTCGGCTCGTAGGTCTGCCCAGAGATCCAGACCTCCTCGATGGCCCCTTCGGTAGCCCGCATGCCATCGCGCACGCCCGCTCCTTCGAAGGCTGGCCCTGCCGAACACGCACAGGAGATGAGCCAGTCGCAATCCCCCAGAACCATCTCGCCGTTGGTGCCGATGTCCAGGAAGAGCGTGAGCGCCTTGGCATCGCAGGCCCCCGTGCTGATCATGCCTGCGGTGATGTCCGCTCCCACGTAGCTGGCAATCCCTGGCAGGCAGTCCACTGTTGCCTGCGGATGCACGGCCAGCCCCAACTCCTCGGCCCGCACCGTGGGCCAATGGTTGACCGTCGGGATGTACGGCGTAAGCCGAATGGGCTCAGGCGGCACGGCCAGCAGCAGGTGCAGCATGGTGGTATTGCCAGCCACTGTCACCTTGTGGACCTGACGCGGATCAACGTCTCCGCGACGGCAGGCGCGTGCCAACACCAGGTTGATCGTCTCCCGCACCAGCCGCTGCAATTCCACCAACCCTTGCCCCTTGCTGGCGTACACGATGCGGGAGATAACGTCTTCCCCTCGCCCGATCTGGGCGTTGTAGTCAGCCGCTCGCACCACCATCTCACCGGTCAGCAAGTTCACCAGACAGACAGTCACCGTGGTAGTGCCGATATCCACTGCCGCACCCCAGGAGACGCCCGTCTGGTCGCCAGGCAGCAGGTCTATGAGCCGCGGCGGGCCGTGTGGCCGATCCCAGGTGTCCAACTCCACGATGGCGGTCACCTGCCATTCGGCCTGACGCAACGTGCGTCCTAGCTGCTGCAACACCGGCAGGGTAGCGGTGAGATTGCCCATACCGTGCTGCTGCCGTAGCCCTCGCTGCAAGCGGGCCCAGTCATCGGTCTGGTCGTCCAGGCTGGGCGGTTCCAGAGTCACGAAGCAACGCCGGATAGACTGCTGCGTCTGGGGATCGTAGGGATAGGGGAAGACGATGCGAGCCGCTTGCTTATCCGTCTTCAGCCGCCGCTCGATGCGCTCCTGCGGCGGCACCATCACCAACACGTCCCCTTCGATGACCGTCTGGCAGGCCAGGGCGAAACCGGCGGCCACGTCCTCAGCAGAGAGGCGTTGCGTGGAACGGCGCCGCACGCGGCCCTCCTCGACAATGACCGCACAGCGCCCGCAGCGTCCCTGCCCGCCACAGGGCTCGTTCAGTTCGATCCCCGCTTGATGCGCGGCCTCGTCGATCAGTGTGCCGTCGGGGACCTGTACAGTGGCCCCTGCGGGCTCAAAGCGAACGGAATACATCTACCTTATCAGTGAAGTGGCTACTGCCACGCTCCGGCTTTCAGGTAGGCCGTGATGTCCACTGCCTCCCTCGGGCCGACTTTGATTTCCCAGTCGGGCAGTTCCTCCTCCAACTCGCCCAGCAGAACCGCCACATGGCCGGGGATGATGACCTTGCGATGCTCTACCTTGTCCGCAATCTCGGTGGTCTTCACCGTCTTGGCGATCTTCTCGGCGTCGAACTTGCCCGCAGCCCAGGCAGTGAGCACACTCATCCCCTCAGCATCGGCCACAAGCAGCCATCCGGGGAACCCACTCCCATCCACCTCATTGGCCACGGAGAAGTAGGTGATGGAGAAGTTAGTCGTCACCATCACCGCTGAGTCGGCGACTGGGTTGTTGATCTCGTAGATGCCCGGCTGAACCTGGATGGGCTTCTGCGGATCCGTATAGATGTTGCTGCGCAGAACCAGCAACGGATAGATCGTCGCCGGGCTGAACCTATCCAAGACGATGAAGCCACCATACTTGGAAATGGCCTGCGTCGCGGCGATGGACACCATGCCCTCGTCGGCAGCGCACTCGCTGGGAAAGCTGATGATGGGGAAGCCCAGCGGGCGGAAGGTCTTCTTGAGCGCCATCCGACGGATCAGCGTGTTCAGTGCCAGCGACGACCGCAGGTCTCGCACGCCGGGGTCGAGCACGATTTCCTGCACTCCAGCCCCCGTGATCTTCTCCGTGAGCTCAGCCAAACCGCTCACCGTGTCGGCCCGGATGGCCATCGGTGCATCGTGCTTCTTGGCCAGATCGGCGAAGGCCTCCCAGTTGTCGGCTGTGGCCCCATTGATCAGCGGCCGTGTGCCCCTGGCGGCCTCCAGCCCCTTTGCCATCACCGCAGGATCATCGGCTATGAGGATGAGGGGAAGTTTAGCCGTATCCAGCACCCCCTCTACCGCCGCCGCGAACCTCTCCGCTGCTCCGCTGCTCCCTTGCTCCCTTGCTCCCTCGCCAGTGGCCTTGATGGCAAAACCATCAATGCTCAGCGGCATTCCAACGTAGTCGACCGAGTAGGCCGCCACTTCCTCAGCTCTGGCTTTGATCTCCTCCAGCGGCTCGTCGTCGTACAGACGGATGAACAGCCCGCACGGGTTGTAGAAGGTCTTCTCGTGACGGAACAGCACGATCTCGTTCCCCGACTTGACCTCCCGGCCATCGGCAGAGATGGTCACCAGCCGGACAGGCGGCGCCGCCGACTCGGCCAGCTTCTCCCGTGACTCGTCAGACACGTACGGACACTTGTCCAATTCGACCTGCTTGGCCGCTAGCTTCATGGCAAAAGCCAGGCAGGTGGGAAAACCACACTCCTTGCAGTTGGTTTTAGGTAGTAGCTTGTAAATCTGAATGCCCGAAAGAGCCATTCCCTATCTCCTTATGACGCTGTAGCAAGTGTGAAGTGACGCGTGAAGTATGACACCTTTTCACGCTTCACGCATCGCGTTCTACGCACTACGCCTTACTGCTTACCCAGGAACTCCTCGATCATCGTGTCGATGCGCCGGACCGACTCCGGGTGACGCAGCACGATGACATCGGCAGCCGATTCGACCAGGGTGGCCGCGGTCAGCGTCTCCCAGTTGATGGCCCGTTCCTTCCAGTCACCCCAGGCCTCGGGAACGCCTTCGCCAACCTTGGCCTCCTTCTGTCGCCAGGCCTCGTAGCCCACGGTCACGATCATCGGCAACTGGGTCATGCTGTCGCCCTGCAAGGCGGCCAGTCGCAGCCGTTCCATGACCGAGTAGCCATATTCCATGCCATAGCCCACGCCAGCACAGGTCGGGTCCATCAGGATCCGGTCCAGGGGCAAGCCCATGTCGCTGACCAAGATATTGAGCTGCTTAGCCAGGTTGACGTCCATGGCAGTGCTGGCGATCACCAGGTGATTGTGGGCCAGAGCGGCGGCGACGATGGTACGGTAGTTCTTCTCCTCGCACAAGCCCAGCACGAGCCGCTCCCCGACCGCCTCTTCGGCCACGGGGACGAGCAACTCGTTGTCGGCGTCAACCTGCCCCGGTCCCAGCACGATGAGCGGCAGGCCGGTCGCCTTGAGCACCTTGCGCACCGCGGCACGGGCATTCTCAGGCGTGTTGGAATTGCCGTCGGAGTTCGTCAGGCTGAGTTGAAGCAGAATGACATCAGCGCCAGCCTTTTCGGCCGCCTTGGCCCAGTCGCCGGGATCGTTCATCACGTCTCCCCAGGCTTCCATCAGCAAAGGTGACCAGTCGTCGGGCTTGCGATCCTGGATCTCGATGGCGATTATCGGCCTATGCCCCGCCTCGCCCTCAAAGTCAAGGAAAGGCATCGCGGTCTGGCCACCGACCGTGACCGTGGATGTCCGCGTCCCGCCGTCGTCGGCGGTGGCACCCAGCGTGATCTCCCGTACCTTGCCCATCCACTTCTCCTTGAGGATCTCCAGGCTCGTCTCTTTCTCCTCGCTCCAGGGCGGTACTGCCGGCCTAGCTCGCTTTATTGCGACGGGTGCAACGACCTCCGGCGCCACAGGCTCGGCTACTGGGACTCGAACCACGGGGACGACCGGCGCCACGGGCGCAGCCGGCACGGTCCCACCCAACTCTCGCAGCGCAGCCTCCAGCGCACGGCGGAAGCTGTCAACGACGATCCCCGCGCTGATCTGGGCGATCAGTTGGACATCAGCGCTGACCGGCACTTCAGGCACAGCCACAGGAGCAGGAGCAGGGGCAGGGGCGGGGGCAGGCGGCGGCGCGGGTGCAGCCTCAACCTCAGCCCCAGCCTCAACCTTAACCTCAGCCTTAACCTCAGCCTCAACTTTCGCCTCTTCCACAGGCGCAGGCACAGGCACAGCCGCTTCGGGCGCCTCCTCGACCTCCCCCGATGCCGCCTCCATCACGCCCATCTCCAGAACCGGGTGCTTCTTCTCCTTCAGCCACGCCACCAATTCGTCCACCGTCGTGGCGTGACGTTCGTCGGCGATACGATCAATCAGATCGGGGACGCCCTCACGCTCTGCCACGGTGGCGAACTCGTCCGCCATACTCTCCTTGAGGAAACTGGACATCCAGACGACCCGCTTGAAGCCTCCATCGGCCGAGAGGAATTTGGGGCTGGTCATGTAGAACTTACCCACACCCATCACACCAGGCGTCTGGATGCCGCCGCCGCACATACCGGCCAAGGTGGAGAAAGTCATACCCGCCGGGGTCATGCTCGGATCCTCACGGCTGACGACCATCACGCCTTCCGCCTCGGGGATGTACATCACGATACACTCGAAGCAGCCGCAGGCGGTCATCGGGTTCTCCATAATGGAGTACATCGCGACACGCTGGACGGTGCCCTGAGAGTTCTTGACAGCGGTTTTGTCGGTTCCGGTCCAGTACCCCTTGACCGGGTCGAGCAGCTTCCCCTTGGGTACCGGCTGGTTGGGACCGGTGGGGTTGATCTGGTAAGACGCCTTGCAGTCCAGCCAGTTGTACGCCCCGCACAGACCCAACCGCTGCGGGCTGATGATGCAGACGTGCGTGGGCGCGAACGATTGACACAGCGTGCAGTCGTAGAAGGTACTAACCGCCTCGTCGGTCAGGTCGGCCAGTCGCTGGTTGCGGAAGTCGTAGGCCACGCGCGCCTTCTCCAGCCACTCGGCGTGCAGTTCGGGATCGGTGATGATCTTCACCTGTATCTTGTCCACGATAGCGCCGAAGTCAGCGTGGAAGCGGGCGTAGAGGATGTCGCCAAAGTGCTCAAAGTTGAACCCCTTATCCGCCGCCGTCTTGCTGATGCGGATCCAGGTGATGTCACGCTGACCCATGTGCTGGAGACCGGAGGCTGCGTTGACGAAATAGTGTATCTGCCGCTCCAGCACCGGCTCGAAATCCTCCTGCATCTTGCGGCCAGCTACCTCGATCAGGATGGCCATATCCATCGCGCCGCCGACGTCCACGCCCTCAAAGTCAGGGCCGATGATCTCGATCTTGCCATCCTCCACCTCGTCCATATCCACCATGCGCAGGAACTCGTAGGCCCGGCTGTGCTTGCCGCCGAACTCGATGCGCATGTCGGCCCTCCGCACAACCTCACCCTCGAAGGCGGAGCCATAAGGCACCGGGACGGGTACCTCGGTGATCTTGATCTTGACGCCACGCACCTCGATGCAGCGCTGCACCAGCTTAGCGGCCCGCTCCTCGTCGGTCTCGGCGTCAATCTCGTTCCAGGGCATTGAGACGATGTGCTCGTAGCGCGTCACGCCGGTAGGCAGGATTTCGGGCACAATGGTGTCGGCGATGGCCGGGAAGCCGTATGAGAGCACACCGGCGCCAGAAGCATACTTGAGGTCGTCCAACTCGCCCAGCACCAGCGCGAAGGCGAAGACGCGGAATTTGTTGTACAGCAGGATGTCGCGCCACTGGCCGCCCTTCATACCACCGAAGGTCAGTGCCGCCCGCGTAGCGAAACCGGCCGCGTAGATGGCAGAGAGAGTGTCTCTGCCGAAGGGGATGATGTAGGTATCATACCCCATCTCCACCCCTTCCTCCCGCAACTGGTCAATGACAGAGCGCCCGTTGACGTTGCCGCTGAGGAAGATCAAGATGTTACGCTTCTGGAGTTCTCGCACGATGGCGACAGCGGCTTCGTTCGTGCGGGCAGCACCGATGATGGCGGCAAAGCCCGGCATGCGGCCATCCACCAACTGGATGCCCCAGGAGCGCAACTGGATGTCGTCAATGGGGCCGTTGAGATGGCCATCACCCGAGAAATCAGGATAAGCAGTGCTGCCAGCCAACTCAAGACCGGGATAGGGCTCCGGCTGCTCCCCGTGGACGAAGCGGATGCCCTCAATGGCCTCTGCCGCCAGGAGCGTGGCCATGCCACTGTCGAGGGTCTCCCCCAGGTAGGGTACCCATAGATGCTCCTCCGGTATCGGGTGCAACAGCCTTTTGGCATGCTCCAGTGGCGCCGCCATATCTCCCAGCGTTTCGATCTCGTGATTCAGCATGCCGTAGGTGACCGGCAGGAAGTATGCCGTGTTGGGGAAAACCACGGGGGTTTCGGCTCCCTTCTCGGCGATGGCCTTCTTGAGCAGCGCGTCCGCCTCGGCCACGATGGCGTTGGCGCCGCGGATGGCGCGTGTTGCTATGTATCTAGACACAACTCCTTCACCTCTCTAGCTAGGATTTTGGACTTGTACTCGTTCATCTTCGGATCCCATTTCTGGGGGTAACCGATCCATCACAGACTTCCCAATCGTCAGGGCCGCATCCAACGCCTGGCTGGCGGTAGCCGCCGCAGGCCAAAACTCGTCGTCGTATCGAAGCTCAACCGCGTATGGGGTAAGCTCTTGCCCCAGTGACTCGATGCTGATGAAATCCGGGTCATGCTTTGCCCCCAACTCGATCAGCTTCTCCAGGTTGTGGATGAATGGAAAGTCAATCCCATGAGCGATCAAGCAAGCCTTGATGAACTTCTCAGCCGCCTGCTGGGAGTGAAAACATACTGTGTCGAGTGCCTTGCCAGCATCCAGGCACAACTCGGCGTTCGTCAGATCACTTTCTGCTTTGGGAAGCCAGCCTCTCACCAGATCAGCGACGGTTTTCGTTCTCATAGAGAACTTCACCTTCCCGTACTGCTGTAGTCACAAACGCCTGAGACACTTCGCTCCACTCTTCAACTTCCCTTGGCGTGTAGACCAGGATGTCCATAGGTACGATGATGTCACTCACGGCCCCATACAGTGGTGCGGCGCGTTGATGCCTGGGCTTTGAGGAATCAGCGATCACCAGCAGATCAATGTCACTGTCTGGTCGCGCCTCACCCCGCGCCCGGCTACCGAACAAGATGATCTTCTGGGGATGAGCTGTCCTCACAATTCGCCGGACCATCTCTTCTATCAGTTCGGCATCAAACCGCGTATCGCGTGATCGCTTATCGCATGTATCGCTCATCGTAAGGTCTTGCGAAAATTGGTGATTTGGCGAATTAGCTTATCGCCTTCCTCGTAAAGACGAGCATGAGTAGCTTTATCGATGTAGCCTCGGTCGAGAGCCAAGAACAGCCCACTGACCACTTCACAGACAGAGCCATTCGCGATGCCCAGATAGCGACTGAACTGAGCATTGGTGTCGCAACCTGATCCCTCAGCGATGTTCAGGGCAAAGGAATTGGATGCGCGGTTCAGTTGATTCGCCAGTCCATACCGTTCGTGTTTAGGAAAGCGGGCTGTGATTTCGTATATCTGCGTTGCATACCCCCGTGCCAGACGCCATATTCCCAACCCCTCGAACCTAAAAGCCATCTCACCCCTCCGCGATTAGCGATACGCGATACGCGATACGCGATTAGCGATTCCCATAGACCGCTTCGAGCCGCTCCTCCAGCGGGAGTTCGAGCAAGATGGGCATGCGCCAGTCGCCGCTCTTGCCCCACTTGCTGGCATCGTACTCCGGCAGGCCCAGCGCGGCCCGCCTCTTGTCAATGTGCTCTATCGAGCGGCGGACGATTTCCTCGGCGTCCTCGATGAACTCTAACTTGCCGCCGATCTTCTCCTCCCACCCATCGCTCATTATTCGCAGCACTTCCTCACTCCCTGAAACAGGGCCTTTGCTGCCGCCCATGATCACGTAGGCTCCAGAGGCCACGCAGTAGGTGGCGATGGAGATCGCCTTCTCGCTCATCCACTCCGGCGCCATACCGACGGCGGGGATGTCGGCGATGTCCTCACCCAGGCCACCCTCGGTCGCCACCTGCGCGAGGATGGTCAGGATGCGGGAGTTGTCCACGCAGGAGCCCATGTGGAGCACCGGAGGCATACCAACCGTCTCGCAGACCTCACGCAGGCCAGGGCCAGCTAACTCCAAGGCCGCTTCGGGGGTCATATACCCCTGCTTGGCGCTGGCGATGGCCCCACAGCCAGTCTCCACCACCAGGATGTCGTTCTTGAGGAACTCGGCGACGACGTGGTGGAAGAGCGCATCGTGGCGCACGCGGGCGTTGTTGCAGCCAATGTTGGCTACCACACCCCTGATGCGGCCAGCCATGACGGCGTCATTGAGCGGGCGCAGTGATCCGCGGTAGAACCCACCCAGAGCGTAGTTTATGTACTCGTGGGAGAAGCCGGGCACCATAGGACTGGTGACGCCGGGAATGAAAGTCTCCCCCCGCTCAGGGAAGAGGTCAATCGCCCGGCGGATGATCTCCTTGGCAATCTCCATCGCCCTCCGTTCGTCGAACTCGATGTGTATGGCACCCTTGATCTTTACCTTGCGCGAGGTAGTGATCAGTTCGGTGTGGAATCTGTCCGCCAGCGGCGCCAGCGCTTGCATGATGCACTGGATGTCCACCACCATGGCCTCGACCGCGCCGGTGAGGATAGCCAGTTCCTGCTGCAAAAAGTTGCCCGCCAGGGGGATGCCTTGCCGCATTAGCGTCTCGTTGGCAGTGCAGCAGATACCAGCCAGGTTGATGCCCGTGGCACCCTTGCTCTTGGCGTATTCGATCAACTCGGGGTCCAGCGACGCTGCCAC
>DFBV01000063.1:5243-12003 GCA_002366755.1 Anaerolineales bacterium UBA3071 | reverse complement strand
GGTGTGCCGAAGAGGATATCCGAGAGATCGGTAGCCAGCATCGAGCCACCCCAACCGTCGCCCAGCGCACAGCGCAGGGCGTGATCCAGGATGTGCTCGGCCTCCTGGTCGTTGCCGACGTGAGTGCGATGCAGCATCTCCACGATCTCCCGGTCCACGGCACGGGGAGCAATCCCTGCCTCGTGCCAGATTTGCTGTCGCTTGGCCGGGGCGCGTTTCAGGTTGAGTATCTCGCCTTCAAACTTGCCAAACTCGTTCAAGGCCGCCAGGGCAACATCTCGCGCGATCTCGTTGATGGGCCGCCGCTCGCCTTCTTCGTCCTTCATGTCAACACCCAGGTATCCGGCCATTTCCATCAACTTGAAGGGGTCGCGCACGCCATAGTCTGGCGCGTGTCCCTCGGCCGCCTCCAGCAGCGTGTAGGCCAGGTCACGGCCGTGGTCGGAGTGGGCCGATGCGCCCACCGCCACGGCGCGGGCAAAGTTCCGGGCCGCTACTGTGTCCCGTGTCGCCCCGCAGACGCCTCTCTCGGTTTTCCCTACCAGGCGGCAAGGGCCCATCGAGCAGTTCTTGCAGCACAGCCCTTGTGCCCCGATGGGACAGGCAGTCAGAGCGTCGGCCCGCGAGAAAGCGGTCTCCACCTCAATCCGGCAAGCGTGCTCCAAAAGGACAACCGTAGCCCGATCCCAACTGGCCTCGTCTGGTGTTCTTGCTTTCTTCCTTGCCATATCTCAAATCTCCCTTCGACTGGCTCAGGGCAAGCCCTAGTACCGTCGGAACTCGCCCGACATCTCAAGGTCGGTCTGGTTGGTCTCCACCATCCGCAAGCTCATACCTTGCCACTGCGGGTCTCGAAGCCTGGTACCGGGCAGGGCCAGCACAGGCAGTTCCCCTTCGCCCACCGGGTAGCCGGCTTCAGCCAGCGCCTTCTCGATGATCGCCTGGTTTGTCCTTCCGCCGTTGTAGGTGACCAGGACCTGCTTCCAGCCCGAACTGGCAAACACCTCTTCCACCCCTTCCAGATTGACCAGTGCGTCACGAACCTTGAGAACGTGATGGTCGGCCCAGAGGGTGGGTACGTCAAGTGCCACTTTCTTCATGATTTGTCATCTCCACATATCATAATCGGTAGATCGGTGGATTGGTACATTGGCATATTGGTAGATTGGTCACGGAGACCGACTACCAATTTACCAATCTACCAAAGCACTAGGACAAGCCTACGATCTTGCCTGTCTCCAGATCGAGGTCTATCTTCATGTAAGCCGGATAGGTTGCCAGGCCGGGCATGGTGCTCATCTTGCCGATCAGTGGATAGATGAAACCTGCGCCGACGCTGGCCCGAACCTCGCGTACCGGGACGGTGAATCCGGTCGGCACGCCCTTGAGCGTCGGATCGTGGCTCAGGCTGAGATGGGTCTTGGCCATACAGATGGGCAGGTCCCCGAAGCCAGCGCGCTCATAAATGGCAATCTGCTCCTCCGCCAGCGGATCATAGGACACGCCGTCCGCCCCATAGATCGTCTTGGAGATGTGCTCGATCTTCTGCTTGATGGACCAATCGAGCGGATAGAGGAACTTGAAATCGCTGGGCTTGTCGCAGGCTGCAACCACAGCCTCACCCAGCTTGGCCGCGCCGTCGCCACCGTTGGCCCAGTGGATCGTCACCACCGCATCCTCCGCACCCTGGGCGATGGCGTACTCGCGCACCATCTCCATCTCGGCCTCGGTATCGGTCCTGAAGCTATTGACGGCGACGACCACCGGGATGCCAAAGCCCAAGACGTTCTTGATGTGCGCCCCCAGGTTACCCAGCCCAGCCTCGAGCAGTTCGAGATTCTCCTCAGTGTAGGCTTTATCCAGCGGCGCGCCCGGCGACACCTTGGGGCCACCACCGTGCATCTTGAGCGCCCGCACCGTCGCCACCAGCACCACCGCGTTCGGGATCAGGCCGGAGTAGCGGCACTTGATATCGAAGAACTTCTCCATGCCGATGTCGGCGCCGAAGCCGCTCTCCGTGACCACGTAGTCAGCCACCTTGACAGCGATCATATCGGCGATGATGGAGGAGTTGCCGTGGGCGATGTTGGCGAACGGCCCAGCGTGTACGAAAGCGGGCTGCCCTTCCAGCGTCTGCATCAGGTTGGGCATGAGCGCTTCCTGGAGCAGGACGGTCACGGCACCGGCGACGCCCAGATCCTCCAAATTGACCGGATCGCCCTTCTTGTCCAGCCCAATCACGACCTTCCCGACCCTCTCCCGCAGGTCCCGAAGGCCGGAGGCCAGAGCCAGGATGGCCATGAGCTCGCTGGAAACGGTGATGTCTACGCCAGTCTTGCGGGGGAAGATGGGACTCGGCGAGCCATCCTTCAGCTTGTCGTCGTTGAAGCCCACCATGATCTCACGCAGCGAACGGTCGCACACGTCCACGACGCGGTTCCAGGTGATCGTGTCCGGATCAATGTCCAGTCTTCGATCAATGCCGCGGCCCTTGAGCGCCGCATCACTCTGCCGGCTCTCGTGGTACATGCGCGTGTCCAGCGCCGCGGCGACCAGGTTGTGGGCGACGCTGATAGCGTGGATGTCGCCGGTGAGGTGCAGGTTGAAGTCCTCCATGGGGACGACCTGGCTGTAGCCACCGCCAGCAGCGCCGCCCTTGATGTTGAAGGTCGGCCCCATGCTGGGCTGGCGAATACAGCACATGACATTCTTGCCAAGCACAGAGCCCATGGCTTGGGTCAACCCCACCATCGTCGTTGATTTGCCTTCCCCGAGCGGCGTCGGTGTGATGGCGGTCACGTCAATGTACTTGCCATTGGGCTTGTCTTTGAGCCCCTTGAGAACGTCCAGATGGACCTTGGCCTTATACTTGCCGTGCAGGTCCAGGTCATCCTCCGTGAGCCCCAGCTTCTTCGCTATCCCAAGGATAGGAATCAGCTCCGCTGCCTGAGCAATCTCGATATCGCTCGGTACCGGATACACTCTCCTGACTGGCATCAGTCCCTCCTTACTCCTTTGTGAAGTGATGGTTATGGTGTATGTTCATCGCTGCAAGAACGATGAAAGACTGCGCGAATGCACAGCTTTCTGCACCATCTCATTATAACTACGCAGACAGCGGTTGACTATGACCTGCGTCATTCATCCTTTTCTGTCCGCTACGGCACAGTGTAATCCCGCAGTTCGTCCAGCACATACAGCATCCCACTCCAGATGGCCTTGCCCCTCTCCTCGCCGATGAACAGGAAAACGTCGTCCGCGTGCTCCTCGCCCCAGCCTGTGGAGAAGACGACGTGCCGTATGCCAGGCCCCAGCGCTATTCTATCCTCCAGCAGTTCGCGGGCATCCACGCTGAAGTCCACGAAAACCTCACCTGGCCCCAGGTACTCTTGCTCCAGCAGACCTACCACCTCCGCCGCCGTCAGCACGAGCCCATCGGACTGGTACAATCCGAAGAGAAAGTCCTCTGTCGGCAACAGCCCCAACAGGGCGGCGTAGCTCTTGCCCTCCAGCGCCGCTTTCAGAGCCTCGATGCGCTCATCCAATCCCGTCCCTTGCAGCATCACACTCACTGAGGCAAGATGCTCGATGGCACCGTCGCGGGGGCTGACGCTGTAGACCTGGACGCGGCCCATCTGCGAGGCGTGGGGCACGGTGAAGCTCACCACGCCGGTGTACGGTCCCTGCTCGCCCATACCGCCGCTGCTGATGGTCGCGTGGCCCAACCCGATCTCGAAACCGGTTCCGTCCAGCACCCGCACCGCCAGGTTCCCCTCGAAACCGACGACCAAGCCGGTAACGGCGATGGGGCTAGTGACGGTCATGACCAGGGTGGGAGTGTCAATGGTGATCAGTTCGGCCATCGGACATTCGACAGTGGGAGTGGGAGTCGGTGTGGGTCTCGGTGGAGGCGTAGGACCTAGCCCGGGAATGATCAACTGCTGACCAACGAAGATGCGGTTAGGGTTCAACGAACCATTGGCTGCGACGATGGCCGCCGCATCAACGCCGCGCCGATGCGCAATCATGTGGAGCGTTTCGCCCCGTCGCACGATGTGCACCTGCCCCCCTGGCGATGGCATCTCCCGCGGGATAGTCAGACGCTGACCAACGAAAATCAGGTTCGGGTTCAGTAGGCCGTTGGCGCTAACGATTGCGCCAAGTGAGGCGCTATAACGCCGAGCGATGGCGTAGACCGTCTCTCCAGGCTGCACGACGTGGGTGACGCCCTGAGCATCCGCCCTACCAACCTCAAGGAGCGGTAGCGCCAACATCGTCAGTATCAGCATAAGGGCCAGCAAACGGCTGCGCGTCATGGTTTCCTGCGTCATCATTCTCAGAGGTGGGTGGGGTCTTGGCCAACAGTTCGGGCCGACGGGAGCGACCCGTGGGCGAAACCCAGAACGTCCCCGGTAGAGGGATGTGAAGCCCAACGCGAACGCGAACGAGTATACCATAAGGCGCGACAGTGGACAAGTGCGACCCACCGTCCTGGTAAGATGGCATGCAACCCACTCTTGGAAGTGCGTTGCACCTAGCGTCACCCGTAGTTGGCAGAAGCGGCCAAATCTGTTATAATGTCGCCCATCCGATAGGGTCAGAGGTTCGCAGTCTCGAGGGTCGAGGATGCAGGTTCGAGCCCTCGGTCTGTGAACTCAGAAAACCCCAGCCCGCGACCTTCGAACCGTGATCGCAGGCAGTCCAAGGACGAGGAGGAAAATGTGAAGCGGCAAACTCTATCCCCCACCGTACGGTCCAGGCTTGTCCTGTTGGTGCTGGCTTGTGTGGCCTTGGCTCTTGTCATCAGCTTGGGACAAAGCGACGTTGGCGCGGCGGCCTTGAGCCTGTTCCAGTCGCCGGCATCCCCCGTAGCGACTCCACCCGAGCAGCCTGCTGCTGCACCCGCCGAGACGGCCAGCGTCGAGCCTCCGCCGCCGCCCAGTGCCGCCGGACGGTCCATCCCAACGTGGGTCATCATCGTCGTCGCGGTGGTAGTCATTGCCCTGGTCGTAGGCTTCCTCCTGCTCCGGGGCCGCTAGCGCGCAAACCCCTGTGCCATCCCATACGCACAGTCGTCAGGCGAAACCCAGCGCCCGCCCTGGACTGCGGGTATGAGTGAGTATGAGAATGGAGCCGAAAGGACTAATCGTGAACCGATCTCTCAGAGCGTTGTGGAGCTCGCTGCGTCCGCTGGTGCTGCTATTGACCATCAGCGTCCTGATCGTCGCCCTGCTGCCGAGCGGGGCCATTCCCGCTGCCGCTCGCTTTCTCTTCCAATCGTCGGTGCTACCGACACCGACACCACAGCCACCAACGCCGGAACCGCCGACTCCGACGCTCGAGCCACCAACGCCAGAACCGCCAACACCAACGCTGGAGCCGCCAACAGCGACGCTGGAACCGCCAACGGCGACGCCAGAGGTGCCGTCACCTACGCCAGAACCACCGACGGCGACGCCAGAGCCTGCAGGGCCCGAAGCCACGCCGACCACGGAGGAGACAGCGCCTGAGCCAACCGCACCGCCTGAGCAACCTCCAGAAGCCACGCCGACCAGCGAGACCATCCATCTGCCAGCGGTGGAGAGCGGTGGCGAGCAGCCTGCGGAGCCACCACCTGAGGCCGAGCAGCCGCCCGCCCCAGCGGAAGCTGAACAGCCACCTGAAGCGCCACCGGACGCCCCTGCTCCTGTTGAAGAAAGCGACGAGGCCAATCTGGCGCGCCTGATTGATAGTCTGGCTGTGCTTCTCAGCTACGGCTGGCTGGCTTGCGGCGTGCTGCTGCTGCTGGCCGTTCCCCTCGGCCTCTTCCTGTTCAACCGCTGGGGCCAGCGCCGCCGCCAAGCGTAACCGGAGGAGCGATGGACAGCAAGGCCAGGGTGCGGCGAGCGGCCTGTCTCACGTTTCTCCTCGTCTTCCTGGCCTTTGCCGTCCGCGCCTACCACCTCGACTTCCAGAGCCTGTGGCGGGACGAGGTGGACGCGCTGCGCTTCGCCACCCGGCCGCCCGCCGCACTGCTGGCCACCTTCCGCCAACCCGGCGAGAACGGCCCACTCTACTTCTTGCTGCTGCGCGGCTGGCTGGCCCTTTGCGGCAACAGCGACTTCGCGCTGCGCTACCTCTCCCTGCTGGCCGGCACACTGACTGTGTCGCTGACCGCCGCGTTGGGACGGCGACTTGTCGGCACGTGGGCCGCGCTGCTGGGCGCGCTGTTCGTCGCCACCTCCCCCTACCTGATCTGGTATAGTCAGGAAGGAAAGATGTACGCGCTGGTGGTGAGCCTGGTGCTGGCGGCGCTGTGGGCTTTCTGGAGCGCGCTGACGCGGGGCGGATGGGGCCGATGGGCGCTCTGCTGGCTACTGACCACCCTGGCCATCTACGTGCACCTGCTGGCCGTGCTCCTCATCCTGGTGGAAGTCGCCTGGTTCCTCATCGCCTGCACCGTCCGGCCCTGCGGCCGCCGACAGATCGTGCCCATGCTGCTGATGCTGGCCATGCTGACGCTGCCCTACCTGCCCATGATCCGCTGGCAGATCAAGCTGTGGCAGCGCCCAGCCTTTCAAACCGGCCATCCCTTCGTGCCCCTGGCGACGATACTCAGCACACTGTTGTGGGGCCTCAGCCGCGGCGTGCAAGGCAACAGGCCGCTCTGGACCCTGATTCCTTTCGTCTTCCTGCTGCTCACAGGCATCGTGCTCTCATGGAGGGAGGGAAAAGATGCGTCTGACGAGGCTGAAGGACCTGTGCATTCGTCATTCGTCAT
>DFBV01000063.1:0-5111 GCA_002366755.1 Anaerolineales bacterium UBA3071 | reverse complement strand
CTGATCGTGCCACTCAACCTGCAGGCGGCCTGGGGTCAGGCCCATACGAACATCAAGTCCGATTTTCGCAGCGTTGTCGCTTATGTCGAGCAACGCCGCGCTGCCGACGAACCACTCCTCTTCCTCATGCCCTACGCCCGCCACACCTACGCCTACTACGCCGACGATCCCACACCCCAGACCGAGGCACCCTACACCAACGCCGGGGCCACAGACAATGAAGTGGACGCTGAGCTTTCTCGCCTCACACGCGGTCACTCTGCCATCTGGCTCATCGCCTCGGAAGTTGAGATGTGGGATCGCCGCGGCCTCGTGGCCGCCTGGCTGGAGGCCCACGGGACCCTGACCGACGAGGCCGAATTCGCCCGCGTGCACGTGGCCCGATACGAATTTCCCACGCCCTGAGGAGTTCAACATGAAAACCGCCCCTACCCTTTCCGCTGACCACCCTCTCGGTCAGCGCGCCTACAGTATTGCCGACCATCTGGCCAGCGTCATCGGCCCCCGCCCCGCGGCATCCGAAGGCGAACGGAAAGCCCTGGCCTACGCCGAGGAGTTGCTGGCGGCGTCCGCCACGGAGATCGACCACTTCGCCGTGGACAACATCCCTGCCGCCGGATCGCGACGCTGGCTGACGATCACGGCCCTGGCAGGGCTGGTCGGCGCCGCCTTCTTCTTCCAACAGGCACCGGCAGCCATGCTGGTCTATCTGCCCTTGTTTCTCTTCCTCCCTCGTCTCGTCCGCGCCGCGCGCAGGCGCGCCACCGCCTCGCCCCAACGGGCCAGCTACAACCTGCTAGCCGATCACCGCCCGCAAGGTGCACCGAAAGGTACACTCATCATCGGGGCGCACATTGACACTGCTGGCGCCCGCCGCGTGCCCGGCTCGCTGCTGCCCCGATTGCAGCGGCTATTCACCCAACTCTTTCGACTGCTGGTACCGCTCCTGGCGCTGCTGGCCGCGGTCAAGCTGCTGACCGACTGGCTGCACCCACTGCCGCCGCTAACGTGGACACTCATCCGCTGGGCCAGCTTCGGCCTGGCCGTGGTGTTGGCGCTCTTCCAGGGCGTCTACCTCTGCCTGAGCCGGCAGCGAGCCCTGTCGCCAGGGGCCAACGACAATGGCTCCAGCGTCGGCGTGGTGCTGACGGCGGCGGAGCATTTCGCCCCCGTGGAGCGCCGTCCCCGCCACCTGACTCTGCGCTACGCACTCTGGACGGCTGAGGAGAGAGGGCTGGTCGGTTCGGAACGCTATGCACAGAACACCGAGCTGGACCGCAACAGCACCTGGGTGCTGAACCTGGACATGGTGGGCACGGGACGGAGCCTGAGCTACGTGCGTGGTGTGGGGATCATCCCCTTCCGCCCCACGAGCCGGTTGCTGAACCAGATGCTACACCGCGTGCAGCCATCCATCCAGACCGTCTTCTACTTCATGCGCAGCAGCGATTTCCGGCCCTTTCTCCAGCAGTCCATTCCCGCCGCCTCGCTGACGGGCAAGGGAGGCCAGCGCAACTGGTACTACCACACCACAGAGGACGTGAGCGAGCACCTGCAGCCAGAGTTGCTACAGCAGGCAGCACAGGCTGTGATCGGTCTGGCCGAAGTGCTGGATGAGACGTTGGGGCACGAGTGAACGAGGCAACGAGGGCGGAGTTCAGAGCTGATTGAAACGCGCAGGAAGATCCTCAACGCGGCATCTGCGCCCTCGCCAGAGCAACAAGACGAGGTCTTCCTTGGCATCTGGTCCGTGAAGGACCTGCTGGCCCACCTTGTGGATGGAATGTCACCAACATCGACGATGAGAGAGTCCATGACACGCAGATCCAGGAGTTCAAAAGCAGGTAGTCTCCCTGTTTCGTGTTGATGCTTCTCCCTTGCTGCCAACGGAGTGCAAAGTCTCCGACTTTGCCGCATCGTCGGAGACGATGCACTCCACCTCAGAGCCTAGTCCGGCGTTGACACTCGCATCAACACAATTGAGGTAGACTACCCAAAAGCAGAGAGTAGAAAAATGGCTATACACTATCGACCCATCGGTATCATTCGCAGCCCCTTCCAAAACACCGCCGGAATGCCCATCCAGCCCAGCGGGGCGGTCGGAATCCGCGGCACGGTCGAGGTCCTGCCCGAGTTCGCCGAGGGCCTCAAGGACCTGCAAGGCTTCTCGTACATCATCCTGCTCTACCATTTCCACCGGGTGCAGGAGGTCAGGTTGATCGTCACACCCTTTATGGATTCGCAGCCACGGGGAGTCTTCGCCACCAGGGCGCCCAAGCGCCCCAACCCCATTGGCTTGTCCATCGTGAAACTGCTGGGCATTGAGGGGAACATCCTGCACGTTGAGAATGTGGACATCCTGGACCGCACGCCGCTGCTAGACATCAAGCCGTATGTCCCAGAGTTCGATCACTACGTTGCGGATCGCGTCGGGTGGCTGGAACAGGCAGAAGGCAGAGTCCAGGGCAAGAGGTCAGACGATCGGTTCCGGTGAGAAATGGGCTATCCGACCGCCGACACGCTGATACACTCCTTCGTACTTCACGCCACTTGCCGGCCGGGGATAGGCGGTCCACCGGCGTAGACGTCCATCACCGACATGGCTCCCACTGGTGCGCCCAGGAGACGCCGCCTTCCCAGCCACCGCCCCTTGGCCTGGAAGGACACGACGTCGAGCGTGAGGAGCGAGGCGGCGACGGGATCGCCAGCAGCCAGAGGCTCCAGCAGGCCGGCCGACAATCCCTCCGCACAGACCAACGCACTCTCTCCAGCAGGCTGGAGGGAGAGCGCCGGCACCGCCAGCGGGTATCCCACATCGTCCAGGAAGGCCAATACCCGTACGGCCATCATCCCGCTGAATCCATCCCGCACCGGCAGGGGCATCGTCACCATCTCCTCCAATGGGGCGGGGCGACGGGCAGCAGCGCGGGCCAGCAGGTAGTCCGCCAGCACGCGCAATTTGGAAATGCGAAAATGGTGCAGAATCGCCCGCACCTGCATGACGCCGCCGTTGCGAATGCCAGTGTAAGCGTTGTAGCGCAGGAGATCGCTGTTGTTGAGACAATCCACGTAGGCTCCCGTTTGTTGCCACTCCACGAAGTCCCCTTGCAGTACCCAGCCCTCCAGGTCAGTGGTGATAACCAGAATGCCCACGCGTGGGTCGCCGTTCAGATTCCCCACCGACTTGCGCAGCAAGAAGTTGCCCAAGATCAGCCGATCCTCCACATCGTCCGCTGGCATCAGCGAGGTCACTGGCACGACGTTAGGGAGGCCGTCGGCGGAGCGGGTAGCGAGGAACTTGGGCGTCATCTCGCCGGAGAGAGCCTTCATCAATCCAGATTGTGTCTCAATGACAGACATACAGCACCTCCAGACGTGAAACGTGAAACGTAGCTCAAGGGCATCACGCCTCACGAAACTGAATCACTTGCTTCTCATTTCTCACTTTTCGTGGCACCGGACCAGACGGCCACAGGCACACGTTGGACGGCAATGGCGTGGAGGGTCTCCATCTCGGCGTGGGTCAGAAGCGGCACGCCCTCCAATGCGTAGGGGCGGTCCAACCGATGGTACTTGGGCTGACCCAGGTTGGTGTAGGCCAGCAGGTCCCACCGCTCGACGGTGGGCAATTCGGCAGCGATGAAGTCGCCCAGAGCGGCGATGTTGTCTGCACCGGAGGTGTAGCCGGGGATGACGGGGGTGCGAATCCACAGCGGCTTGCCGGCGGCAGCGATACGGCGTACGTTCTCAAGAATGGAGCGGTTGTCCACGCCAGTGCTGGCCCGGTGACGGTCTGCGTCGAAAACCTTCAGGTCGCACAGTACCAGGTTGACCAGCGGCAGCACCCGCTCATACCGCTGCCATGCCGCCACTCCACAAGTGTCCAATGCCACGTGGATGCCTGCCTCGTGACATAGGCGGGCGAGGGCCAGTACAAAGTCAGCCTGCGCCATCGGTTCGCCGCCGGAGAGGGTCACGCCGCCGCCGGAGGTCTCGTAAAACACAGCGTCCTTGTCCACCTCGGAGAACAGTTCCTCCGGCGTCCACTGCTGGCCGATGACCTCCAGAGCGCCCGCGGGGCAGGCCTCGGCGCAGGCCCCGCAGGCAGTGCAATTGGCGCGGTCAATCTGCATCCCCTGGGGCGTCAACTCCAGCGCGTTCTCTGGGCAGGCGCTCAGGCAATCGCGGGCGGCGATACAGCGCACGTCGTACCACATCAGCTCCGGCCGGGGAGAGAGTCCCTCCGGGTTGTGACACCAGGCGCAGCGGAGCGGGCAGCCCTTAAGAAAGACAGTGGTGCGGATGCCGGGGCCGTCCTCGGTGCTGAACCGTTGAACGTTGAAGGTGATGCCGGTCAGTGTTCTTTCTTCTCTCACAACGCGTGGCTCTCGCGGGCGATGATCTCGTCCTGGATCTCCTTGCCCAGCATCACAAAGTAGGCATTGTAGCCAGTGACGCGCACCAGCAGATTGCTGTACCCGTCGGGGTCCTTTTGCGCCGCCTGCAGCGTCTCTGGGCTGACGACGTTGATCTGCAAGCAGGTCCCACCGACCTGATCGTAGGCCCGCAAGAGAGCGGCCATTTTCCGCCGGTTCTCGGGGTTCCGCAGCAAGCCGGGTGAGAAACTCATAGTGTGAGAAGCGCCGTTGGGAGCGGTCTCCATCCCCAGGTGGCCCACGCTCTTGATGACGGCTGTCGGCCCCAACCGGTCGGCCCCGTTGACCGGGCAGACGCCATTGCTCAGGAACTGGCCGCGTTTGCGCCCGTCGGGCGTTGCTCCGGTGGTGGGGGCGTAGGAGACCCAGTAGTTCCAGGAGAGATACCCACCCCGGTACCGCTTGCCCGTCTCAGGGGTGACGTGCTTGAACGCCTCTGTGGTCCAGAACTGGCTGATCTGACGGGCGAGTTCGTCGGCGTAGGTCTCGTCATTGCCATACTTGGGAGCCTTGTTCAAGAGCGTCTGGCGCAGCGGCTCGTATCCCTCAAAGTTGGCGTCCAGTGCCCGCACCAACTCGTCCATCGCCACGGCCCCCTCGTCGTAGACCAATATCTTGACCACCGCCAGGCTGTCGGCCGCCGTCGCCAGGGCTATGCCCTCGACGGTGATGAAG
>DFBV01000091.1:6227-14544 GCA_002366755.1 Anaerolineales bacterium UBA3071 | reverse complement strand
AACAGCACCAGGGCCACGATGGGCGACAGGTCCAGCCCCGCTATCGGCGGGATGACGCGGCGGATGGGGTTCAGCAGGGGCGCGGTGATGCGATCGAGGACGTGCAGCACGTTGTAGGCCCAAAGCGGGAACCGCACCCGGGCGGCCAGCAGCCAGCTTCCCAGCACCTGCAACAGAATGGCCATGGTGTACAGGTCGAACAGCAGGATGATGATGCGTCTGAGGGTGTACATAGCTCAGTGTCTCTCTCCGAAGATGGCCCGGCCGATGCGAACGATGGTTGCGCCCTCTTCCACAGCCACCTCGAAGTCGTCGGTCATGCCCATGGATAGGTGGCGCCAATCGAGGTCGGGGAAGTGCTGCACTAGCCGCTGTCGCAGTGCACGCAGGGCGACGAAAACGGGACGTGCCTCCTCTGGGTCGGGCACGATAGGGGCCATGGTCATCAGCCCCTGAATGCGCAGGTGCTCGAAGCCGCGCATGGCCTCCACTGCCGGTTCGACCTCGGCCGGGTGCAGACCGTACTTGCTGGCCTCGCCGGAGACGTTGACCTCCAGCAGGATGGGCAGCGTGCGGCCGGCTTCGCCAGCGAAACGATCCAGCCGCCGCGCCAGCTTCATCCTGTCCACCGAGTGCACGAGGACGTAGGGGGTGACGGCCCGCGCCGCCTTGCGGCTCTGCACGTGGCCCACCATGTGCCAGCGGATGTCGTCGGGCAAGAGGCCAAACTTGGTCTCCGCTTCCTCAATCCGGTTCTCGCCGAAATCCCGCAGTCCCAGTTCGTAGGCGGCGCGAATAACTTCGACCGGCCGGGTCTTGCTCACCGCCACCAGCGTGATCTCTGCTGGATTGCGGCCAACTCGCCGGGCAGTGGCAGCGATGCGTTCCCGCACCGCCTGTAGGTTAGCTTCGATCTCTGCTGTCATCTCCAGTTCTCTATCTGCTGCAACAGACCCACGAATTCGTTCACGCTCAGACCGGCTTGCCGGATGATGGCTCTTACCCCTTGCTTCCGCTGGACAGCCATGACTTCGGCGAGCCCTCGGCGTGAGCTCGGTCGAACGCTCAGTCGAGCCGTCCGGCGGATTGGCAAGCCAGATACCAGCCGAATTAGGCCGCTGTCATCTACACGTTAATCATACCACAGGCAATGCCGTTCAGCAAACCTTACTTTGGCAATGTCACATCAGGTTCGTAGTCGCGCACGAAGCGCAGCGGAGTGCGGTTTCGCGCCACTCTGCTCCGCTCCGTGGCGCACTACGAGCCTCTCTCCGTGCTACAACGCGGAATGTGGCATTGACGGACTATTCACGCAGGCAGATCAGCGCGGAGTGATGGCCGGTGCGCCCGTTCTCGGCGCGGTAGGAGTAGAACTCGTCGCGGTGGCAGGCTGTGCAGAGGCCAGCGACTTCGATTTGCTGTACGCCCGCATTGCGCAGTTGGCGCTCATTGGCCGACCACAGGTCGAAGTGCAGTGATTCGGGTCCGGATGTTTGCGGAAGAGCGTAAGGAGCGGGAAGGGAAGATGTTTTCCGCTTTTCCGCTGACCGGAGGGGTGCCCGGAGCAGGCCGTTGTTCGGCCCGAAGGCTGCCTCCACCGCCGCTGCCACGTCAGGCCCGACCTCGTAGCAGCAGGGGCCGATGGCCGGGCCGAGCGCAGCTACCAGGTCGTCCGGTGCCGAACCCAGTGCTTCCACCATCGCCTGTACTGCCGCCTGAGCCATGCCAGCGACGGTGCCCCGCCAGCCAGCGTGTGCCAGACCTATCGCCTTCCGCCGTGGATCGTACAGCAGAATGGGCACGCAGTCGGCGAAGCGGAGCAGCAAGGGCACCCCCGGCTCGTCGGTGATCAGCGCATCACAGCCGGGGATGAAGCGCCCACCGTCTCCTGCACCGACGCGGCGCACCTCGGCGCTGTGCACTTGCCGTGGCGAGACCAGCGACTCCCGCGCAATTCCCAGTGCCGCGCACAGCCGCCGGTGGTTTTCCTCTACCGCCCGCGGATCATCTCCCGAAGCCCAGGTCAGATTGAGCGTGGCAAACGGCGGCTGGCTCACTCCACCGTGCCGCGTGGACACGGCGTGGATGAGCTCAGGGAAAGCGCTGAGGCTGGAGAAAGTGTAGTAGGATACGTCGTTGGAGTAGTTAAGCTGCAAAGAGACTGGCCTCCCATTCGTGATGCGTGAACACGTGACGAGTGATTCACGCATCACGCATCACGCACTTCGCAAACTCCGCAAACTTGACAGGCAGTGTTTCCCGGCGGACACGCATATCCCGCCCTTTCCTCTTGGCTCAGCCGCCATTCTCGACGCAGGAACGCTCCGCTGACGCCGTTGTCCACCACTTGCCAGGGGAGTGGCTCGTCCAGGCTGCGTTGGCGGAGGAATTCCTCCGCCGTCAGGCCACACTCCGCCAGCGCCCGCCGCCAGGCAGCCAGCGACACGCGTTCCATTTTCAGCAATACCTGCGCCAGACGACGGTCGCCGCGGGACAACACCCCTTGCACCTCCGCCCAGGCGGGGCTGTCGGCCTTCACACTGATCCTGCTGCCGCGTAGTCGTTGTTTGACATAATCCTGTCGGGCTTGCAGCGTGACCGCAGGCGTCATCGCTGCCCACTGGAACGGCGTGTGTGATTTGGGCACGAAAGGGGTCAGGTTGATGGTCAGGCGGCGGGGGAAGCGATGCCGCACTTCCAGCACCAGGTCCACCAGCGCGTCCATATCCTCGTCCGTTTCGCTGGGATGGCCTATCATGAAGTAGAGCTTGAGCTGGGGGAAGCGGTAGGCGGCAGCCCAGTCCACTGCTTGCACCACCGATTGCTCGTCCTGCGTCTTGCTGATGACCCGCCGCAGCCGTTCGCAGCCAGCCTCTGGAGCGATGGTCAATGTCTGCGTGCCGCTTTCGGACAGCGCCTGCACCAGCGTCTTTGTGAGGCTATCGGCACGCAGCGAGGAGACGGAAATCCGCGCTCCCACGGAACGCAGCCGCGTCGCCAGCTCGTCTATGCGGCTGTAGTCGGACACGGCCGCACTCACCATACCGATGCGCTGGCGGTGTCTCAGGCCTTCCTGTGCCTGTTCCAGTAGCATGTCCAGCGGTCGCTCCCGCGGTGGGCGATAGAGGTATCCGGCCAGGCAGAAGCGGCAGCCCCGCCTGCAGCCGCGGGCGATCTCAATAAGGTACAGGTCACCGAACTCTGTGTCGGGTGTCAGTACCATAGAATGGGTTGCGTAGCGTGATAGGTCTGGCACCCATTGTCGCCTGATCCGCTCCAGGTTGCAGGTTTCAGGTTTCGAAGTTCCAGGGTCCGAATCTTTGAACTTTGGACTTGGAACTTGGAACTTCGCCCTTCGAAGTTCAAGATTGGAAGTTTGACCGACGTAAATCCCTCCTATCGCCGCCCACGCCTCCAGCGTCGCTTCCCGCTCTCCCAGCGTCTCCTGGCACGCTTCCACCAGCGGGGAGATGACCTCTTCACTTTCGCCGATGACAATGGCGTCGAAGACAGGGGCCAGCGGCTCTGGGTTGGCGCTGATGGCTGGCCCGCCGGCGATGACGAGCGGCCAGGTGGTGTCTCGCTGCTCGGCCAGCGGGGGGATGCCCGCCTGACGCAGCATGTCCACCACGTGGAAGTAGTCCAACTCGTATGACACAGTGAAGGCCAGAAGGCCGAAGTCGGTCAGCGGCCTCTGTGATTCCAGCGAGATGATTTCCAATCCCTGATCTCTGGCACCTGATCCCGGGTAGAAAGCTCTTTCGCAGACCACGTCGGTGCGACTGTTGAACAACTGATACAGAGTCTGAAAACCCAGGCTGGACATGCCCACGAAGTAGGTGTTGGGGTAGATCAGGGCGACCGCCAGCTTGCCGCCCCAATCCTTGAAGATAGTGCCGGTTTCCCGCTCCAGTATGCGTTTGGCCTCGGCGATCTGTTCCCATTTCATAGAGAATTCGTGATGGGTAATTCGTAATGCGTAATGCGTGGCCACGGATTACGCATTACAAATTACGAATTTCATACGTCCAACGTTGCAGTATTTGCAACCATCCGTGGATCACGCCCCAGTCCTCAAGCGCCGTCAGCACCAATGCTCCCGCTTCGCGCACCACGTACCACAGGCGCAACAGAGGGAAGATCTTGTTCGTGTCGGTGGTGGTGGGGCTGGTGTGAACGGTCAGGCCGGCGCGGCGGAAGGACCAGCGCGCGCGGTACAGGTGCAGGGGATGGCTGACGAGAGTGACGCTCCGCCAGCCGTGGGTACGCATCAGATCCGCCGTGGAGCGGGCATCCTCAGCCGTGGTCATCGAGCCCTCGGCCAGGTAGGTGTCCTCCGGCGCCACGCCCAGACCGATGGCGAAGCGGCAGGCGACGGCGGCGGCGGACATCGGATCGCCGGCGTAGCCGCCAGTACAGACCAGCCGCGGTGCCCAGCCGGCGTCGTACAGGTCCACGCCGTGGTAGGTGCGGCTGATGAGATCGGAGTCGGGTTCACCTTGTGGCGTGACCCGTGCACCCAGGACGACGATGGCATCAACGTGCTGGGGACGATCTTGCCGCCCGTAGCGATCAATCTGCCAGCAGAGCAGCCCGAAGCCAAGCAGGGCGATGAAGATCAACAGCCCCAGGCCGCGGGCGAGCATGCGGAGCAAGCGTTTCATAGACGGATTATAGTACCGGACGGGCGAATCGCCAAGCGGCCACGCAGCAGGGGGAACCTGCGAGGGGGCGAGGTTATCGTTTCAATCTGCTCAATCGCTTGTATACCTCGTCATCGCCGCGCTTGCCCACCAGCTCTACTGAGACGAGGTTTTCGTCCTCGAGGATTTCGTAGTAGATGCGATATTCGCCACTGCTCACCCGCCGGCCATCTGCAATCTTCTTGCTGTCATGGGGACGGGGGTCGAACTGCAGAGCGAGAATCCTTCTGACGATCTGTCTATGCACTTTCAGGGGGTAGCCATCCAGTTCTTTGATGACTGACTTGGCGATGGAGAGTCTATGCACCGGGCTCTCCCTCTATCCACGGTTCTCCTGTTAGCTCCTCATATGCAGCGATCAACTCTTCAACGCCAACGTACTCCCCATCCTTGTTGGCTTCCTTCGCCAGGCGCAAGAGCTCGGCATCCCTGGCATCTTCCAATGCCTCAAGCCAGCGTAGTTCCTCAATGCTGATCATGGCCACCGCAGGTTTGCCCCGGCGCTTGACAATGACGCGCTCGCCGCCATAGCTCACCCGGGCCATCAGTTCACCAAAAAGGGTTCTTGCCTCAGCGGCACCCACTGCAATTGTCATCTCTTTTCTCCCCTCCCCTGAATTGCACTAATCGTTCAATTCGTGCAACTCAAGTGTATCACACTTGGGGCTGTCTGGCAAATTCCCTTCTCGATTTCAGCACTCGCTGAATCCGCACACGTAGCACTTGCGGCAGCCTTCCACGGCGATGAAGGTGGCCTGGCCGCATTCAGGGCAGAGGTCGCCGATCCGTGCTGTATCCATGGGCAGCGCCATCTGCTCAGCCTGCAGCCCCTCTCCATTGGACAGGGCTTCGCCCAGATACTCGGCCAGCACCTGGGCTACGGCATCGGGCAGAGAGCGCACGCGGTCAGCGCCGAAACCCATAGGCCGCCCGCCGCCGATGCCCGCGAGTTGCTCCATGACCTGCTGTAGGCGAGCTCGCGGTGACAACGTCGAAGGCAGCCGCAGAATCAGAGACATCAGCCGTCCCAGCGCCTCTGATACCGCCGCCGTATCGGAGCCCGCCTTGCCCACGTTGAGGAACACCTCGAACGGCTGGCCTGCACCGTTCTCGTTGATGTTGAGATAGGCGGCGCCTATCGGTGTGGCCTTGCGGTAGGTATATCCATGCAGCCTGCTGGGGCGCGGTTTCCTGGGGGCTGGTGACACAGCTTGGCGCTGCTGGCTTCCGTCTCCGCGAGTCCTGGCTGTCTCTTGCGTCTCCAACACAACCTCCTGGCGAGAGCCGGTGACGTAGACTGTCAGACCCTTGCAGCCCAGTTCCCAGGCCAGCATGTAGGCAGTTTCTACATCCTCAACTGTGGCCTGGGCGGGATGATTAATCGTTTTGCTGATGCTAGAATCCACGAAGGCCTGCAGGGCAGCCTGCATGCGCACGTGCTCTTGGGGCGTGATGTCCTGAGCCACAACGAAGACACGCCGGATGGACTCAGGCACTTCGGCGACATGCTGGCAGCTCCCGGTGGCGTTCACCTGCTCCAAGATGCTTGTCCGTGTGGCCTCATCCAGACCTGCCTCCAGCAGAGCTTCTTCGAACAGTGGGCTGGTGTAGGTTAGCCTCAGGTCGTGGTCATTGTCCTTCACTGTGCGGGTGTAGGCCAGGGCGAACACAGGTTCGCAGCCGTAGCCTTCGCAGCCGGCCACCGTGCCCACGGTCCCCGTGGGGGCTACAGTGGTCTGGGCAACGTTGCGGACGCCGTGCTGCCTGATGCCCTCGCTGATTTCTTCCCAGTTCAGCGGCGGGCGACCCCAATCGCGACTGAAGGGGACGAGCGGCTGCGGTGGCTGCCAGCGCAGATCGGCAGGATCGTAGATACTTCCCTTGATGGTGGGGAAGGGGCCGCGCTCCCGCGCCAGCGCTATGCTGGCCTTCATGCTGTGGTAGCGGATGAACTCCATGACCTGACCAGCGAACTCTTGACCCTCATCGCTGCCGTAGCGGATGCCCAGGCGGTACATCATGTCCGCCAGACCCATGATGCCCAGGCCGATGCGGCGGCAGCGCAGTGCGGCTTCGCGGAGCTGCGGTACGGCAGGCACGTAACTGTTGGCGTCCACAACGTTGTCCAGGAAGTGGACGGACAGCTCCACACTCTCGCGTAGCCTCTCCCAGTCCACTTCGTTGTCGCCGGTCACATGCTGGGCCAGATTGATGGACCCCAGGCAGCAATTCTCGTAAGGTCCCAGCGGCTGCTCCCCACAGGGGTTGCTGCTTTCGATCACATAGAGGTGGGGCACGGGATTGTGGCGGTTGACGGTATCGAGGAAGAGCACGCCCGGTTCACCATTGTGGTGGGCTTGTCGGGCGATCTGGCGGAACAGCTCTCGCGCGCGCACTGTCTTCCACACGCTACCGTCGCGCGGGTTGATCAGATCAAAGTCGTCATTGTCTTGCACCGCCTGCATGAAGTCATCAGTGATGCCCACCGAGGTGTTGAAGTTACTGATAGCGCCTTCGTTCGTCTTGCAGTGGATGAACGCTTCGATGTCGGGATGATCCACGCGTAACACGGCCATGCAGGCGCCTCGACGGACACCGCCTTGAGCGATGACGCCGAAGGCTGTGTCGTACGCCTTGAGGAAGCCCAGAGGGCCGGTGGCGATCCCTCCACTGGAGGCAACCCGATCACCTTGGGGCCGCAGGTTGGAGAAGCTGAAGCCCACACCACCGCCGGTCTGCTGGATGAGCGCTGCGTCTCGCAGTGTCTGGAAGATGCCGCCGGGTTGCCTGCCCATGTCATCCATGACAGGAAGCACGAAACACGCGGCCAACTGGCCAAGCGGTGTGCCCGCACCCGTGAAGGTGGGGGAGTTGGGCAGGAAACGGAAACTGGTCATCAGGCGACAGAAAGCCTCTTCGGTTATCAGTCTATCCCTGCCGTAGTCAGCGTCAACAGCGGCCACCGTGCGCGCCACGCGGCGAAACATCTCCGCTGGCGTTTCCACCGGCCTGCCATAGCTTCCCTTGCGCAGGTAGCGTTTTTCGAGAATGGTCAGGCCATGATCGCTGATCGGTAGTGGTTCCTTGGATGTGATGACTGATGTGGTGTTGCTACCGCCGCTCACAGCGCTCTTCCCTCCTGCCTGTGAAAAGGTCTCCTACACCCATCCCTGCTCCCTAGCTCCTCCATCCCTTTAGGTCTCCTTCAGCAGCCGGTCAATCTCGTCCTTGACTGCCCCCAGATCGGTCAATTCCAGGTAGACGGTGGCGAAGCGGATGTAACCCACCTCGTCCAGTTCCTTCAGTAGCTCCAGCAGCTTGCCCCCGACGATCTCAGTGGACACCTCGGCCTTGCCGAGGCCAAACACGTGGTCCTCGACCTGATCAACGACCCGTTCGATGTCTGCCATGGCGATGGGGCGCTTGGCACAGGCAAGCCGGATACCGTCGAGCAACTTCTGGCGGTCGTAGGGTTCTCGCCTGCCGTCGCTTTTGACGATGTGAAGGGCGGTGGCAACCTGTTCGTAGGTGGTGAAGCGTTGGCCACAACGCTTGCACTCTCGCCGCCTACGGATGCCATCGCCAGCCGAGCGGGTGTCTACAACGCGTGAATC
>DFBV01000091.1:0-6119 GCA_002366755.1 Anaerolineales bacterium UBA3071 | reverse complement strand
GCTCGGGAGTGTTACACATTGGGGACAATCTCTCCCATGGTTTCAACTGGGCAACTGGTGGGAGATTGGCCCATTTCGTGCGCTGATGGTATACTTGTTCACGAATAAGTCCTTTCGCAAATATGGCGTGTGCAATACGGAGGTTGTTGACCATGGAGACCATACTCAAAGGAACAGGCGAGAACGTCATCATCGGTGATGGCCGGCCGACGATCCTTATCGGTGAGCGGATCAACCCCACGGGCAAGAAGAAGCTGGCCGCGGCGTTGGTCGATGGAGACCTGGAGATCGTGTGCCAGGAAGCGTTGGCTCAGGCAGAGGCAGGCGCTGACGTGCTGGACGTCAATGTCGGCGCGGCAGGCGTGAGCGAGGTTGACTTGCTGCCCAAGGCCGTCAAGCTTGTGCTGGAGACAGTGGATCTGCCCGTCTGCATTGACACCGCCAACGGCGAGGCGCTGCGGGCAGCATTGGAGGCACACAAAGAGCTGAATCCTGACGGCAAGCCACTCGTCAACTCGGTCAACGGCGAAGAAGCTAGCCTGGCACGGGTGCTGCCACTGGTGGCGGAGTACGGCGCGGCTGTCATCGGTCTGTGCATGGACGATCAGGGGATCCCAGAGACGCCAGAGCAGCGACTTGCGGTGGCCAAGAAGATCGTCGAGCGGGCCGAGGGGATGGGCGTTCCCCGCGACAACGTGGTCATTGACTGCCTGGCGCTGACCGTGGGGGCCGACTCGAAGGCGGGCTGGACGACGCTGGAGGCCATCCGTTTGCTCAGGGAAGAGATGGGGGCAAATATGGCACTTGGGGCCAGCAACGTCTCCTTTGGGCTACCAGAGCGGGAGATGATCAACGGAGCTTTCCTGGCCATGGTCATTGCTGCTGGCGTGAACTGTCCCATTGTGGATGCAGCCAAGGTGCGGCCCTACATCCTGGCTGCTGACCTGCTCCTGGGCCGTGACGATTATGCCATGCGCTACATTCGGGCCTTCCGTCGGCGGCGAAAAGCGCAGGGCGGGCGTGCCTGAGATCCGCCGAATGGGTAGTTCGCTATTTCGACGTCGTCCCCAGAGAAGTATGAAACGTGATCCGTGAAACGTGACACTGATTCATGGTTTACGTTTCACGTTTCACGTCTTACGCTTTGTGTCTGCTTCGTGCTCTATGACCCAGGTCATGGGCGGTTTCGGCGAGAGAGGACATACTTAGGAAGGCATGATCCGCCTAGAACCGTTCATCGCTGCCTTCGTGCAGCGAGAAGTAGATCGAGCAGACACCGAGACCCGCTATCGCCCACCGTTGGTGGGCTTCGCCGATGCCGCGGATCCCCGTTTTCTCCAATTGCGGGAGGTCGCCGAACCGACCCATCTGCTGCCTGGCGATCTGCTGCCGGCGGCGCGGTCGGTTGTCTCTTTCTTTTTGCCTTTCGCCGAAGAGATTGTGAAGGCCAATCGGGCGCAGCCTCGCGAGGTCGCTTGCCAGTGGGCGCTGGCCTACGTCGAGACCAACGCGCTCATCAACCGCATCGCCCAGCGGCTCATCACTTCTCTGGCCGAGCGGGGGGTGCAGGCGGCAGCGGAGCCGGCTACGCACAACTGGGACCCTGTGACCCTCATCAGCCGCTGGTCGCACAAGAGCGTGGCGGCCATCGCTGGCCTGGGCAGCTTCGGCCTGCACCACATGCTGATCACCGACGCCGGCTGCGCTGGCCGTTTCGGCAGCCTGGTGCTGGACGCCGCGCTGGAACCGACGTCGGCGCCTGGGACTGCCGTCCGCGAGCGCTGCCGCTATCTCCGCGATGGGAGCTGCATGATCTGCGTGCAGCGCTGCCCCGTGGGCGCGCTGACCGAAAAGGGGCTGGATAAGCGCCGCTGCTACGAGTGGTTGCTGCAGGTGGCCGACCGCTTCCGCCAGTTGGGGCTGGCCGACGTCTGCGGCAAGTGCGCCACCGGCCCCTGCGCCTTTGAATCGGCGGTGTGAACTGATTGCGGATTGCGGATTGCGGAATGGGAAATCCGCAATCCGCATTCCGAAATCCGAAATCTCAGGAGGACACATGCTGGTTAGAGACCGAATGACACCCGATCCCATCTGCGGACACCCTGAGATGCCCGTCACAGAGGCCCAAGCCTCGATGAGGGAGAAGAACATACGCCATCTGCCCATCGTGGACGAAGATGGGAGACTGGTGGGCCTGGTGACGCAGCGATCACTGTTACGAGCCCTCCCTTCGGATGTGAGCAACTTCAGCCGCTTCGAGATCAGCTACGTCCTGGGCAGGATCAAGATCGGTCACGTCATGGTCAAGGATGTGTTCACCATTGATGAGAATACGGCCATCGAGGAGGCCGCCCGCATCATGGCTGACCAGAAAATCGGCTGCCTGCCGGTCACGCGGAGTGGTGACCCTTCGATCGGCTCAGGGCAAAGGCTGGTGGGGATCATTACCGACAACGACCTGTTTGCCACCATGGTGGATTTGCTGGGCGCTCGGCGAGCAGGCCTGCGAGTGACCGTGCTGCAACCAGACCGGCCCGGCGAGATCGCCCGCCTATCTACAGCAATTGCCAAGGAGAGAGGTAACCTGACGGTGGTCATGGGTTGTCCAGCATCGGAGCCAGGCATGTGGATCTCTGTGCTCAAGGTGACGAACATCCCTTGGGAGGGGTTGAAGAAGATCATAGACAAGTTGGGAGACATTGAGATTCAAGACGTGCGGGAGATATAGGTTGGTATATTGGTAGATTGGTATGATGGTAGATTGGTTCACCAGTTCGCCAATGTACCAGTCTACCGATCCACCGAGTTTGGGAGCGGATATGGCGATAGAACGTGAGAATCCAGAAGGCGCGGTGTTGGTCGTTGGCGGTGGCATCGGTGGGATGCGCGCTGCTATTGATCTGGCCGAGGCTGGTTTGGAGGTTTACTTGGTGGAGAGGGATCCGGGGCTGGGTGGCCGAGTAGCCCAGTTGGGCTACATGTTCCCCACCCACGACTGCGTGCTCTGCCGCGGTACCTCCGATCACGGTTACGGCTGCACACGGCCAGCCATCTCGCCTGCCTTCATGGACCATAACCTGCATCCCAATATCGAGATCATGACTCGCACGGAGATCGCGGATGCCGGCGGACAGGCTAGCGACTTCACGGTCACCTTGCGGCATCAGCCCCGCTACGTATCTGTGGAGCGCTGCACCAACTGCGGCCTCTGCGCAGCAGCTTGCCCTGTGCGCTTGCCTAGCGAGTTCCAGGAAGCGTTAGTGACGCGCATGGCCATCCACAAGAGTGCGCCGCGCTCGTTGCCTGATGCCTACTACGTGGACAAGGGGGATTACTGCCTGGACTGCCGTCGCTGCGAGGCTGTGTGCCCGACCGGGGCCGTGAATCTGGATGAAGAGCCCTGGGACGAGGAGATCAGGGTTTCGGCCATCATCCTGGCCGTGGGGTACCAGTTGTCAGATGCCAAGGCACTGGAGGAGTTTGGCTTCGGGCGCTATGCCAATGTCGTTCACAGCATGCAGTACGAGCGCTACGTCAGCCGTTCGGGGCCCACGGAGGGGTTGATCTTGCGTCCCTCGGACTACACGCCGCCGAAACGCATTGCCTGGCTGCAGTGCATCGGCTCCCGCGATCAGGAGCATCCCTATTGCTCGTCCATCTGCTGCATGTACGCCACCAAGGAGGCGGTGCTGGCCAAGCAGCGTGTGGATGGCGTTCATTGCCAGATCTTCATGATGGATGAGCGGGCCTTCAACAAGGAGTACAACGCCTACTTCCACCGTTCCTGCGAGGAATACGGTGTTGAGTACACTCGTTGCCGCATCTCCGACCTGTGGGAGGACCCCCAGACCCACGACTTGATCCTGCACTATCCCGACGAAGAAGGCAAAAGGAGGATCGCTTCGACATGGTCGTGCTGTCGGTGGGGGTGCAGCCGCCGGCTGGAGCGGAGGGGTTGGCCCGCGTCCTGGGTTTCGACCTCAACCAATATGGCTTCTGCGAGACGGACAAGTTCAATCCACTGGAGACCAGCCAGCCGGGCATCTATGTCTGCGGGGCCTTCTCCTCGCCGAAGGACATCGCCGAGACGATCATTGACGCCGCCGGGGCTGCCGGCGACGTCATGCGCATGTTCCACGATCAACTCGGCGGGCAGCGTTCCAGCCGCGAGTATCCCTTCCTGAGCGAGGGCGATTTCCCGCCCGAACGGGATGTGAGCGGCCAACCGGCCCGCGTGGGGGTCTTCGTCTGCCGCTGCCGTCCGGCTATCGAAGGCGTAGTGGACGTCGAGCGCTTGCTCGCCCATGCCGGGGAGTATCCGCACGTGGTCTACACTGCGGACGTTGGCTACGGTTGCTTCCCTGAGGGGCTGGCGGCCATCAAAGAGGCCATCGCTGACCATGACCTGAACCGGGTGGTCGTCGCCGGTTGCAGCCACCGCACCCACGAATCTCTCTTCCAGCGCACCGTGCGGGAAGCGGGCCTTAATGCCTACCTCGTGGAGATGGCCAACATCCGCGAGCACTGCGCCTGGGTGCATCCCCACGAGCCGGAGAAGGCCACACGCAAGGCGATAGAGCTGGTGCGCATGGCCGTGGCTCGTGCCAGCACTCTGCAACCGGTGCACAAATCGGCCGTGCAACTGATGCGGCGGGCGCTGATCATCGGCGGCGGCGTGTCGGGCATGACGGCGGCGCTGGCCATCGCCGACGCCGGCTTCGACGTCGCCCTGGTTGAGCGGAGCGACGCTCTTGGCGGTCACCTGCACAACATCCACTACGTGGTCGAGGGGTACAACCCGCAGCGGCTCCTGCGAGACCTGGTCAACCGCGTGCGGGGGCACGAGCGCATTGACGTCTACACCCATACCGAGGTGGTCGAACACACCGGCTACGTGGGGGGCTATCGGGCCATCCTGCGCCGGCGTGATGGCAGCGAGGAGACCATCTCCCACGGGGTGACCATCGTGGCCACCGGAGGGCAGGAGGCCCGGGGCACCCGTTACCTGCTGGGCCAACATCCGAAGGTCATCACCCAGCTTGAGCTGGAGGAGCCATTGCCTATCGCCTGGATGAGATCGCTGAACTGAAGGACGTGGTGATGATCCAGTGCGTCCGCCCCGAGGGTGCCAAGTATGACTACTGCTCCCGCATCTGCTGCACCAGCACCATCAAGAACGCGATGCGCATCAAGGTGGCCAGCCCAAATTGTCGGGTGACGGTGCTGTACAAGGACATAATCACCTACGGCTTCCGCGAGCAGTACTACACCGAGGCGCGGCGGCGGGGCGTGCTCTTTGTACGCTATGACGATGACACCAAGCCTATCGTCGAAACGGTGGGGGACACGAAAAAGAGCGAAAGGGTGGGGGACACGAGAAAGGGCGAAAACAACAGTCAGTTGCGGGTGACGGTGCAGGAGCCCATACTGCGCCGGCCGATGGTCATCGAGCCCGATTGGCTGGTATTGAGCACGGCCATCGAGCCGTCCGCGGGTACGGCGGAGATGTCCAAGTTGCTCGAGGTGCCACTGTCCCACGAGGGGTTCTTCCTGGAAGCGCATATCAAAATGCGCCCTATGGACTTCATGAAGGAGGGCATCTTCGTCTGTGGCATGGCTCATTATCCCAAGTTTATCGGGGAGTGTATCAGCCAGGCCCTGGCCACGGCGGGACGAGCCATCACCATCCTTGCCAAAGAGCCTCTCTACGTCGGTGACACCATCGCCGTGGTGGATCAGGCGAAGTGCGTGGGCTGCTTGACCTGTGTGAGGGTCTGCCCCTTCCACATTCCCAAGGTTGATCCCGACAGGGTCGGGGTGGGCGAGATTGTGGGGGCGGCCTACATCGAACCGTCGCTGTGCCAGGGTTGTGGCACCTGCACCGCCGAGTGCCCGGCCACGGCCATTCAGTTGATGAACTACACGGATAGACAGATCATGGTGCCCGAGTCACCTGTTTTGGGGAGTTGGGTAGAGGTATGAGCGACAACGGCAACGGTTTTGAGCCGGAAATCACGGCTTTCATGTGCATTTACTGTGCCTACATGGCGGCGGACACCGCCGGGGCTCTGCGCATCCCCTATCCAGCCAACGTCAAGCTGGTGAAGCTGCCCTGCACG
>DFBV01000142.1 GCA_002366755.1 Anaerolineales bacterium UBA3071 | reverse complement strand
TGGTACCCGACATCGAGGCCTTTGCCCCCACGGTCAGCTTCTTTGCCGCCGGTTCCCAGAAGGGAGAGGTGGCTTTCCGCATGAAGTTGGGCAGGCACCTGCACGGGGTGCTCAAGGTGCGCCACGGGCACATGCCCACGATCACCCCCCGCCTGATGCGCGAGGGCATGCGGGCGGACTACCGCCAGGTGCACGCGCTGACCATGCAGGTGTATGAGCGGGTGCAGCAAGCGAAGGCCATCCGCGTCACTTCGCCCAAAGGCACGGACCTGACCGCCCGCTTCAGCCCCGATCTGAAGTGGATACCGTGCCACGGCCTGTACCACGAGCAAGGGCAATGGGGCAACCTGCCGGAGGGCGAAGTGTTCACCTGTCCGGCGACGGCGGAGGGTATCATCGTCGCCGACGTGCTGGGGGACTACTTCAGCCCCAAGTACGGCGTGCTGGAGCACCCCATGACCTTCCACGTCGTGGATGGCTGGGTGGAGCGGGTGGAATACGCCGATGAAGCGATCGAAACTGAAGTCTGGGCCTATCTCAACTCCGATGAGAACGGCCGCCGCGTGGGGGAATTCGCCATCGGCACCAACACCGCGGTCACCGAACTGACCGGCAACCTGCTGCAAGACGAGAAGATCCCCGGTGTACACGTCGCCTTCGGCAATCCCTATCCGCACGAGACCGGCGCCGATTGGTCGGCCAAAGTGCACGTGGACGTCATTCCCACGCGCTGCACCATCGAGGTTGATGGCGAAGTGATCATGGTCGATGGTAAGTTTCGGCTTTAGTATCTGATCAGCCGATGAAGCCAATGAAACCGATGAAAGACTCCCCTGAGAAAAGGTCATTCAGCCACAGAGACACGGAGTATACAGAGGAAGAACCAAGGTGGAACTCAGAATTGTTCGACAGCAAACGCAAAAGGCATAGACTCCTTGAGAAACACCTTAGAACCTCTGTGCCTCTGTGGCAAGTCCGGCACTTTCTTCGGTAGAGTCATGGAACCGATGGAACCGACAGGATCGGTGTGAAACCCATCGGCTCAATCGGCTGACTAGGACTTAGGGAGAATGTGAACATGTCAACTGATCGCGATGTAGTCATTGTCAGCGCTTGCCGCACGGCCATCGGCAAGTTCAGCGGCACGCTCTCCACCATCCCCGCCACGGAACTGGGCGCGGTGGTCATCCGCGAAGCGGTGCACCGTGCGGAGGTGGAGCCCTACGCCGTTGACGAAGTGCTCATGGGCAACGTCGTCTCTGCGGGACTGGGGCAGGCGCCCGCACGCCAGGCGGCCATCAAAGCGGGGCTGCCCGCCGACTACATCCCCGCCACGACTCTCAACAAGATCTGCGGCTCGGGGCTGAAGACGGTTATGCTGGGTGCGGCCATGATCCGCGCCGGCGATGCGCAGATCATCGTCGCCGGCGGCATGGAGAGCATGAACATGTGCCCCTACCTGCTGAAGAAAGCGCGCACCGGCTACCGGTTGGGTCACGGCCAGTTGCTCGATGCCTGCGTCCAAGATGGGCTGTGGTGCGCTTTCGAGGATCAGCACATGGGCAACAACGCCGAGTGGATCGCCCGCGAGTTCGGGCTAACCCGCCAGGAACTGGACGAGTTCGCCCTGGGCAGTCACCGCAAGGCCATCGCCGCCATAGACAGGGGCAAGTTCAAGAAAGAGATCGTGCCCGTGGAAGTGCCACAGCGCAAGAAGCCGCCCATCATCTTCGACACCGACGAGAATCCACGGCGGGACACCAGCATGGAGGCGCTAGCGCGGCTGCGTCCAGCCTTCCAGAAGGACGGCGTAGTCACAGCGGGGAACTCCCCCGGCATCACCGACGGAGCGGCGGCGGTGGTCATCATGAGTCGAGCCAAGGCTGAGGAACTGGGCATCGAGCCGCTGGCCCGCATCACCGGCTACGACCAAGCTGGCGTGGAGCCGCTGAAGGTCTTCACCGCGCCCATTTTCGCCGTGCACAAGCTGACGGAGAAGACGGGCAAGAGCATAAACGACTACGACCTGATCGAGGCCAACGAAGCATTCGCCGCCCAGGCACTGGCCGATGGCCGCGCCCTGGGTTGGGATTGGGAGCGGGTCAACATCCACGGTGGCGCCATCGCCCTGGGCCACCCCATCGGCTGCTCCGGCGCCCGCGTGCTGGTCACCTTGCTCTATGCCCTGAAGGATCGGGGGCTCAAGACCGGCCTGGCGACGCTGTGCCTGGGCGGTGGCGAGGCGGTGGCCATGAGCGTGGAGATGGAATGACCAGCATCCGCCCCGCGCTGACTAGCCAGATCATCAAATCAAATCAAAGGAGATTTGTCACCATGGTCAACACGTGCAGATACGATGGCCAGTACACCTGCGATTGGGAGCAGGTGTTGGCCCAACGAACAAAGAGGATGCGGAGTTCCATCATCCGCGAGCTGCTCAAGCTCACGCTTCTGCCGGATGTCATCTCTTTTGCCGGCGGGATGCCGGCGCCGGAGCTCTTTCCCGTGCGGGCGTTCGAGGAGGCCTGCCGCTACGTCCTGACCCACGAGGCGCAGAGGGCGCTGCAGTACGGCTCCACGGAAGGCTATCCCCCGCTCAAGGAGTTCCTGGCGGAGAAGGTGCTGAAGTACGGCGTCCCGGCGAAGCCG
>DFBV01000129.1 GCA_002366755.1 Anaerolineales bacterium UBA3071 | reverse complement strand
TCGGGCGAGCGCATGCAGGCCAAGATCCGCGATGCGCAGATGCAGAAGATCCCCTACATGCTCGTCGTCGGCGACCGGGAGGCAGATGCTGGCACGGTGAACCTGCGCTTACGCACGGGCGAGAAGCGCGGCGCAGTGCCCGTGGCAGAGTTCATCGCTCTGGCACAGGAGGCCATCGCCGAGAAACGGCCCATTTAGCACGAATTGCGCGAAAGGGGCGAAAGACGCTAAAGCGCTGGGCTTCCCGTCACGGGGGCCTGGCGGTGCCGCGTTGTGGCTTCATCGGTTCCATTCAGGCCGCATTTGCCAATCCGCAAGGGATGGCGTACAATATGTGAGGATGATGGATGACGATAGAATTCGAGATCCTCAGCGAGATTAGAGACGTTGAGACGATCGCAGCGGGCCGGGGCGTGTATATCCGGCGCCATCTGGAACGCATTTACGGTAAGGGTCGCTGGCGGAAGATGAAGGGCATAGCAACTGTGCAACTTGCAGACGGTGCAATCTGCGAAGCCGAGATACACTGGTTTGAAGCGCACGGCATAGGCCGTAAGGATTTCAAAATCAAGAGGGTGCTTCGATGAATGATTTTGTGATCTGCATCAATAACGATAGCAATCCGGCAAGCCTGATCCTGGGCAAAGTCTACCGTATACTGTTAGATGTAGAGGCGGAAATGCACAACATGCTCCGCGTCATTGACGAGGACCAGTCAGAGCCTGATGGCTATCTCTACCCGGCGTCAATGTTTGCACCTATCGAACTGCCGGAAGTGGCGGAGCGGGTGCTGGTGACGGCTGGTGCCTGAGCGCGAGCCGCGTTATATGACGACGGGGAAATCACCGGTATCTGCGACAGGTGTCATAGGGATTCGAATTGAGGAGGGGATGCTTATGTCCACTATCATGCTTGAATTGCCCGATGAAGTGTTGCTAAGAGCATTGCGGCGATTACCTATGCGCAGGCGGAAAGAGCTTCTGCGTAAGCTGGAAGAACCTGTAACGCCAATGGTGAAGGGGGTTCAGGCCGTGGAATTGGATCGGTTGATAGGACTGATCGCCGTCGGCGGAGATGCCCTTGAAGATAGTGAGCGGCTTTGTGACATTGCGAATTAGCATCGACACGAATTTGCTTGTCGCCTTGATTGACTGACCATTCAACCATCGACGAAGCGCCAGGCCTCTGCTTCAGGGACCTGGCGCTGCCGCGTCTGGATCGCTCGGCAATGCCTACGTTTCACGTTCTACGCTGCCAGCCCATGCCGGCGCCGCATAAGCTTCAGTACCCTGGGCATGGCCACACCGTACAGCCAGTAGAGCGAGCGGGAGACGGGGAAGTCCCAGGCCCCGATGTGGGGTGCGAACTCTCCGCCGAAGCCGGCCTTGAAGCGGTATACGCCCCACAGGGGATCGCTCTCATCGAGCAGGTCGGGTGCACCCCACCAGTCGTAGGTCGTACAGCCCTGAGCCTTGGCCCAGCGCATCGCCTCCCACTGCAACAGGTGATTGGGCATACGCTGGCGCTGGCGATTCGTGGAAGCGCCGTACATGTACCAGGCGGTGCGGGCAAAGCGGAAGAGAAGCAGCCCCGCCACCGGCTCGCTTTCCACCTCGGCCAGCAACAGGTGAGCCATCCCTGCCCGCAGAAAGGTCTCCCACAGGCGACGGTAGTAGTCGAGAGGTCGGATGATGAAGTCATCCCGCTGGCTAGTCTCGGAGTACATCCGGTAGAAGATCGGCAAATCATCAAGCGACCCTGCGCGCACCGTCACACCCCGCCGTGCTGCTAGCCGCACGTTGTAGCGGGTCTTCGATTTCATGCCGGCCAGCAGAGCGTCCTCGTCGAGCGTCAGATCCGAGAGGAGCGTGTTGCGGAACTGGATCTGCTCAGGGGAAGCGCGCCAGCCTCGCCGCCGCAGAAGTTGCCTGAAGGCCACGCCCTGCTCCGAATCGGCTCGCACATCGGGGTCAATCTTGACGAAGATGGCCCTCGCCCGCCGCGCTTCCTCTTCAACGCGCGCCAGCACCGCCTCCGCCAACGGCAAGTCGCCGTGATCCAGCGCCGGACCCTTGGGGACATAGGCCACGGCCAGTGGCAGGCGAGGGAGTTGGCGGCGTAGCAGGCTGGCCGCGGCTCGCGGCTTGCCGCTCTCCTCATCGAGGAACAGCAATCGCCGCGCCCTCCAACCCACCTGAGCCTTCGTCTGACCCCACTCGTAGCTCTGCAGCACGTGCGCCCCGGACAACGGGGCTAGCGCTCCGTTCCATCGCTCTTGGTTATGCTCGACGATGATTCTCATCAATAACCATAGATTTCACAGATTACACAGAGGGAAGACGCAGCTTTACTGCTTTGACAAACAGAAGCACCCGAAACGATCAGGTGCTTCAGCAACGTCTGGCACGGGCCAAGCGCCAAGCAGCAGGTCATCCAACTTTGCCAAGCGCTGCGTGATACTCTTGACGTTCAACATCGTTGAAACGCTCCTTGATCCTTACCAGCAGGTAGTGATCGTACTCCTCGTCGTACTTCTTGAAGTCCCAATATCGCGTCATGACGGCCACCTCGAAGTCGGTTCGCGCTGCCTCGTCGTTGCTCAGCAGAAGCTCGCCGGTGACGATGATCTCGAACTGGAATGTCAGAGGGACGCTGTTCAGGATCACCAGGTCCACGTCGCTGCTCTGCAGCAAATCGCAGACAGTGACGGCCAACTCGTCTTCGACCGCCCACAACCACTCCTGGCTGTTGCGCCCATCGCGCAGCAGAACGGCGATATCCACATCGCTCAGGGCATCGGCCGTGCCGCGGGCCCGTGATCCGAACAGGTAAGCCGCGA
>DFBV01000052.1 GCA_002366755.1 Anaerolineales bacterium UBA3071 | reverse complement strand
TATTCAGTCAAGCAGGTGATGACAGCCGTTGATCGAGCTGTGAGCAGCGGATTTAAGTGCGTCAATGCCGATTTCATCTTCGCCCTGCCTGACCAAACCTACAGCGAGGTCGAAGAGGCTGGCCACACACTGGTCAACATGAGCGTTGATCAGGTTGCGGCCTACCCCCTTTTCAGGTTTCCCTACACCAAAATGGGACGGACTGCCAGGCAAAGCAATCTTTACATCTTCAGCGTCTTCAAGCGAAGGAAGATGCTTGGCATCCTAGAGAGGATATTCTACGACGCAGGCTTTGAGAGAACCTCCGTTTGGGCCTTCACCAAACCGGGAGTTCCGAAGTACTGTTCGGTGACGGTACCTCTCTACGTTGGCCTTGGTGCCAGCGGAGGGTCTTACCTGAGAGACGTCTTCTACCTCAACACGTTCAATGTCGCCGAGTACATCAAGGCCCTCGAGGATGGAAGGATGCCGATCGCCCTGTCACTTGATCTGGCAGAAGACGTGCAAATGGCAGGATGGCTCTATTGGAGAGTCTACGAGACGAGATTCAGAAGAAGCGATTTCAAGAAGAGATTCGGAAGGGAATTCGACGAGGTCTACGGAAAGTACGCAAGGCTGCTGTCTCTCATCGGATGTCTAGACGATGATGGCGATGAGATAGCTCTTTCTGACAACGGAACATACTGGCTGCATGTATTGCAGGACCTACTGTCAATAGACTACATTAGCAGGCTCTGGGGAACTTCAAAGCAGCAACCCTGGCCCGAAAGGGTGGCCCTGTAGAGCGATTCGTCGTGGGAATGCCCAGGCGCTGGGGAAACATAGATTGGGCACAACACAGCACGATGGCTAAACGACCGCAGACCGCAGACTGCAGACCGCCCTCAGCCGTCGGCCGTCAGCCGTCGGCCGTCGTTTGGGCCAGATCATGCGCGGGAGAGGATCGCCATGTTCCTGATGAGTGAAAGCAGCGCCCGTGGCCTTGAACTTGGTGATGTCCATGCCCACGCCTTCGAAGGTCCAGCCGGGCGCGCCGTCGCCGCCTGAGAAACGGCTCCACACATCCTGATGCGGGTCAATGAAGAGCTGGATAGCGTGCTCGGCGGCTTTCTCGACCACCGCACACACATAGTCCAGGTATTCCTCGTCGTAGATGCCCGGGCCAGCGTGCTCGATGGCCTCCCACGTGACCAACAGGCGCATAAAGGTCAGCCCCCATTTCTTCAGGCGAGCGAAGTGCTCGTCGGCCTCGTCCAACGGGAACGGCCTGCCCACAAAGGAGACGTTGCGGTGGTCAAAGAACCCCTCTCGGAGCCACGTTCCGCCATTAGGTGTACGGGGCACCTTGCTGCTGCCACCCAGATTCACACCACGCAGGAGCAGCGTGCGACCATGTTCATCTTTGAACCAGCGTCCTTCGGCCTTGATCATCTGCCCCTCTCCCGCCAAGCACGGTACCCTGACACGAACCACAGGATGCGGGGTGCGTAGGGGCGACCGGCCGGTCGCCCCTACAGTCGCTTTCGCCCCATCTGGACGACTCAAATCGTCACTACGAGCAGAATCGTCAATGCCCAGTGACGAACAGCATCTCAGAACAGGTACTTCGTGCCCACTACGCCCAACACGAACTCGTCGGGCATCTGGCGAGCGAACTGGCTGATCGCCTTGAAGCCAGTGCAATGCGTGGGGACGACCATCACCGGCCCCATCTTCTTGATCTCGTCAATCGTGCGCTGGATCTCCTCGTCGTCCGCAGGAGCGAGATGAAAGCCGCCGAGGATGGCCCACACCCTGTCCACGCAGCTGATCTCTCGCGCATAGTTGACGGTGTTCACGATCCCTGAGTGCGCACAGCCAGCGACGATCACCAGCCCCTTGTCTTTGACATTGATGACGATGGCCTGATCGTCTTCCAAGTCGTCGCGGAAGAAGGTTTCGCCTTCCCTGTAAGCCCTTCTTGGAGATCGGCCTGCCTTTTCGAAACTCAAGCGGGGGACAGCGCCCGTGGTCCAGCATCCCGGCCCCAGCTCATATGATCCTTCAGAGAGGATGATCTCTGCGCCAGCCGCCTCCCACGCCTTGCGCGGCGGTGGGAGCACAGGACCATACTTGGAGCCGTCTTTCTGGATCTTCCAGCGCTCCCGGAAGGCGGCAGGATGGGCAATCAGCGGCACTGGATGACCTCTCACCCAACTTCGTATCTCTTCCATTGTGGCATCCTTGTCCCACTTGCGGGCACTTGACTGCCTGCCCATCGCCTTGATGACATCCGTCATCGCCGCGGTGTGGTCGCCGTGGCCGTGGCTCAGGGCTATTATGTCAATCGCTACCGGGTCAATCTTCATCCGCCGCATGTTCTCCAGCAGCGCGATGTCGGTCACGCCAGCGTCCCAGAGGATGGTCTTGCCAGCATCAGTGAGCTCGACCAGTGCCGAGAAGCCGTGCTCCGCGAGCAGAGGTTCCTCGTCGAAACGGATCACCGTCTCGGTAGACTTCACGATCAGATCGGCTCTGTTGTCAACCAGCACCGTGACCGCGACGTTCCCAGTTTCACCAAAGTTCTCTATCCTGCTCATTGGTTTGCCTCCATCTATCACCCCACCTCAAACGACCGCCGACGGCTGAGGGCGGTCTGCAGTCTGCGGTCTGCGGTCGTTTACCGTGCTGCCCCAGTTGTGCGAGCCGAAGGTTCCAGGGCAGTTGACCTGCTGCCGTCAGGGCGGAAGGTATGCACTTCATGATACTGCCGCCCCATGACCACATCCACCTCACCGTTGCTCATCCCGTAGACGACAGACCATTGCGTGCTCCCCTGGGCCACTTCGGCCAACAGGTCCATGGCAGCCTGCGCAGGTATCTGGCCCTCAGCTTCCGTGAGTCGCTCGCTGACCCTGTCATAGCGCCAGCATTGCCCTTGGGCAGATTCCCCGGCGGAGGCGCGCAAGAAGTTGGTGGCCTGGTGCCAGGGTGCTTCATTGGGGATGACAACCATCTCTCCCTGATAGAACTCCACCAGGACCGCACGTCCCGACGGATCGGCCATCAG
>DFBV01000079.1 GCA_002366755.1 Anaerolineales bacterium UBA3071 | reverse complement strand
GGAAGTCAAAGCAGACAAAGCCTGGCACACCCAGGTACCAGAAGCCGTCGCCAATCCTCTGCGTTCTCATTACGTGCGCGGCTTGAGCCCAGAGGAGGCCGCTCAGCGGCTGGCTCAGGAAGGCCCCAACGAGCTCCAGGAACAACCGCGCCCCGGCTTCTGGTCGCTGCTCCTTGATCAGTTCAGGAACTTCCTGGTCATCATCCTAATCGTCTCCAGCGTTATCTCCATGCTGCTGGGCGACTGGGTGGAGGCGGGAGCGATCATGGCCATCGTCATCCTCAACGCCGTGCTGGGAGTGGTTCAGGAAACGAAAGCCGAGGAGGCCCTGGCGGCGCTGCAGAGGATGGCCGCGCCCGAAGCGCAGGTCATCCGCGGTGGACAGCGGCTCAAGGTGGCAGGTCGCGAGCTGGTGCGCGGCGACATCGTGCTGATGGAGGCTGGCAACTACATCCCCGCCGACCTACGGCTGCTGAAGGCAGTCAACCTCCGCATTGATGAGGCTTCGCTCACCGGCGAATCGGAGCCCGTGCGAAAAGTGGCTACCGGCATGTTCGATCGGGAAATCCCGCTGGGCGACCGCAGGAACATGGCCTACATGGGCACGCTGGTCACCTATGGCCGCGGCAGGGGCGTGGTGGTCAACACCGGCATGTACACCCAGCTCGGCCTCATCGCTGGCATGATCCAATCGTACCAGCAAGAGCCGACGCCGCTGCAGAAAAAGTTGGATCGGCTGGGCAAGACGTTGGGGTGGGGCGCGCTGGCCGTCTGTGCCGCCGTCTTCCTCATCGGCTGGCTGCGGGAGCTGCCACCGCTGGAGATGTTCATCGTCGCCATCAGCCTGGCCATCGCCGCCGTGCCCGAGGGACTGCCTGCCGTGGTCACCATCTGCCTGGCACTGGGCATGCAGCGCATGGTCAGCCGCCACGCGCTGTTGCGCCGCTTGCCGGCGGTGGAAGCCCTGGGCTCAGCCACCGCTATCTGCTCCGACAAGACCGGCACGCTGACCGAGAACCAGATGACCGTCGTGCGCATAGTCACTGCCGAAGACATCTTCACGGTCACCGGCGAGGGCTACCGGCCCGAGGGCGCTTTCTTCGAGATCACCGCTGATGACTACACACCTGACAATCCTTCCTTCTTGGATGAGCCGCTGAAGGTTGATCCGCAGTCGAAGCCGGAGATGGACCTGCTGCTGCGGGCGGCCACCCAGTGCAACGATGCCGTGCTTGAGGTCAGCGGCGAGATGAACGGCGTGCCCACCTGGCGCATGGTGGGAGACCCCACGGAGGGTGCGCTGATCACGGCGGCCATCAAGGGAGGCGAGCGTCAGGATCAACTGGCTGAGATCCTGCCGCGGGTGGCCGAGGTGCCCTTTGACTCCGATCGCAAGGCCATGAGCACCATCCACGAGATCAAAGCAAGCATCACCGAGCGGATGCGGGCCAACCTGCTGGCGATGCTGGAGACCAAGTCCATCCCCATGCAGGATGACCAGACCTTCTACGTGGCCTACGTCAAGGGAGCCCCCGATGTCATCATCCAGCAGTGCGGATACATCTATCGCGAGGGCGTCGTCGAGCCCATGGACGAGAAGACACGGCAGCACGTGGAAAAACAGAACCGCGACTTGGCCGCTGACGCCCTGCGGGTGCTGGGCTTCGCCATTAACGTGTTTTCCACGCTGCCGGAGCCGACGCCGGAGAACATAGAGCGAGACCTCATCTTCGTCGGCCTGGCAGGCATGATAGACCCGCCGCGGCAGGAGGTGAAGGAGGCCGTGCAGGTGGCGCGAGAAGCGGGCATCCGCACGGTGATGATCACCGGCGACTATCCGGACACCGCTCGCGCCATCGCCCAGCAGATCGGCATGCTTGGGCATACCAGCGAGGTGATGACTGGCCGCGAACTGGATGGCCTGGACGACGACACGCTGGCAGAGCGGGCGGCCTACGTGGACGTGTACGCTCGCGTCTCGCCGCAGCACAAGGTGCGCATCGTGGAGGCGATGCGGGCCAACCGACACATCGTGGCCATGACCGGCGACGGCGTAAACGACGCACCGGCGCTGAAGCGGGCCGACATCGGCGTAGCCATGGGCATCACCGGCACCGATGTGGCCAAAGAGACGGCGGACATGGTGCTCACCGACGACAACTATGCCTCCATCGTCGCCGCCGTGGAGGAAGGACGCGTCATCTACTCCAACATCCGCAAGTTCGTCTTCTACCTCATCTCGTGCAACGTGGGCGAGATTCTGATCATCTTCCTGGCCATGCTGCTCAACTGGCCGCTGCCGTTGACAGCCATCCAGTTGCTGGTCCTCAATCTGATCACCGACGGCGCGCCGGCGCTGGCGTTGGGGCTGGAGAAGGGCGACCCCGACGTGATGAAGCGGTCTGCCCGCCCGCCCGACGAGCCGATCATCAACCGCGAGATGTTGTGGGGCATCGCCATCCAGAGCATAGCCATCACCGCCAGTACGCTGCTGGCTTTCCGGGTGGGGCTGCGCTACTTCCCCGACGACGTGCATATTGCTCAGACCATGGCTTTCGCCACCCTATCCATCTCCGAGTTGCTGCGGGCCTACACCTCCCGCTCCGAGCGCTACAACCTTTTCTGGCACATCAAGCTGTTCAGCAACAAATACATGCAGTACGCGGTGGCGGCCTCGCTGCTCATCCTGCTGGGGGTGATCTACATTCCCTTCCTCGACCCCATTTTTGACACTGCCTCGTTGGGGTTGCGGGAGTGGCGCGTGGTGCTGCCGCTGCTCTTTGTGCCCTCCATCGCCGCCGAGATCACCAAGGTCTTCCTGAGGCGACGAGGAGAGCGGGTCTTCCGCCGTCGCATGCGCGTTCCTGCTTGAGAGGTGGTGAACCGGTGGACTGGTACGCTGGTAGATTGGTCAGTGGGGCCTAGTCTACCAATCTACCAATCTACCAGTTTACCAATGCACCAATCTATCGATGAAAGGAGAGAAAAATGCAGAATCTGGACCAAGTCAGTCGTCTCATGGAGAAGTGTGGCATTCCAGGCCGTGACGCCTACGATCTGCCCACCAGCAGTAAGCGCTTCCCCGATGGAGCCTGGTACCGCATGGAGGTTTCCGGCGTGGAGCGGCCAAAGGTGCTGGAGGCCGTCATTGACGAGTCGCGCAAGCGCAACCTGCCCATCCACCGCCTCATC
>DFBV01000270.1:4152-4634 GCA_002366755.1 Anaerolineales bacterium UBA3071 | reverse complement strand
TCCTGCGTGTCGCTGAACCAGCCTCCGCCATCTACCTGGTAGAAGATCGCCGCTGGGCCGGAGGTGTCGTCGCTGATGGTCAGGGTGACCGTCACCGTGTTGGAGTACCAGCCGCCAGGGCCTGGAGGATCGCTCAGGGTAATCGCCGTGACCGGCGGCAAGCTGTCAATGGACAGGGTAACGACGTGAATAGTCTCCACATTGCCCGCCACGTCCCACGAATGGTATTCCACACCGTAGACGCCATCCACGTTTAGCGTAAACAGGGTATCGCTGATCCAGTCGCCACCGTCGATGCGGTAGCTGCTGCCCGCCACGCCGCTCATGGGATCTTCGGGCTCCAGCGTGCCATCCACTGCGCCGCTATACCAGCCGTTGAGCCCCAGCGGTCCGGTGATGCGCAGGTCAGTGGTGGGAGGCGTCCCGTCGAAGGAGAACGCCCGAATGAGCACGTTACGGTTGCGGTGGTCCGCGTTGTCCGC
>DFBV01000270.1:866-4037 GCA_002366755.1 Anaerolineales bacterium UBA3071 | reverse complement strand
CGGGGTCGGCGTCGAGGTTCGTCGGCGCGCCGGGGGCCGCCGTGTCCAGGGACAGCGCGACCACTCCTGCTTGCGTGTGGTCGGTGTTACCCAGTTCATCCTGCAACCAAAGGTGGAGATTGTGCGCACCATCGTCGCCCACGCTGAGATCACCGATGCTCGTCAGGTCAGCGCCAGCCACGAAGGTGCCATCCGTGGCATTGGCCGGTGGCGCATCCAGCTTGTACCATGCACCAGCTACCCCCGAAAGCTCGGCAGGATTGACCCAGGTGACGCTGAAGAGGTCCACGTTCGCCCAGTCAGCGGGGTTGGCAGTCAAATCCTGCGGCGCACCGGGCGGCGCGGTATCCAGGTACAGCGTCACCCCCGCCGCCTGCGTGTGGTCTCCGTTGCCCAAGCCATCCTGTAGCCAGAGGTAGAGGTCATGCGCACCATCGCTGCCCACGCTCAGAGCGCTAATGCTCGTCAGATCAGCGCCAGCGACGAAGGTGCCATCTGTACCGTTCACGGGCGGCGCGTCGAGCCTGTACCACGCGCCGGCGATGCCTGCTGGATCGGACGGGTTGGTCCAGTGGAGATCGAAGCTGTCCACGTTGCTCCAGTTCGAGGGCGTGCTGGTCAGACCGATGGGGGCACTCGGCCCGGCGCTGTCAATGCTGAAGGTAACGCCAGAGTCAAGAACTTCGACGTTGCCCGCTCCATCGCTGGCCCGGCTGTGGACAGTGTAACTCTGCCCATTGGCCCAAGGCGGCAGGTTGTTGCTCAAGTCCCACGCCGCAGTGCCAGCAGAGGCCAGCCATTGCTCACCGGCGACCCAGGCCGTACCGTCCCAGGTGTTCCCTGAGGCGACATTCAGCACACTCACCTCGACCAGGGCGACCCCCGAACTGCCGGCCTCCGCTGCGGTGCCCGTGATGCTGGCGACGTCGGCGTAGGTGACACCATCGGCGGGGAAGGTGATTTCAGAGGTCGGCGGCTGGGTGTCAATGAAGAAGGGTCCCAGGTGCAGCGCATCGGCAGCCCACAGCCCGGCGCGGTCGGCCGTGCGCAGGTGGACGTAGTCATCGGAGCCGTCGGGCAGCAGCGGGCTGGTAGCGTTGAGCGTGGCTGTAGTCGTGGGCGGCGTGGGCACGGTCAGCGGCGCGTGGTCCCAGAGAAGCGCGTAGCCATCTACGCCGCTAGTAACGTCGTTCCCCGCGTCCCAGTTCAGGTCCACAGTGGGATCGTTGGACCAGACGCCGACCGTGTGGCTGGAGCTAGCAAAGGTAGCCGGATTGTCCGGCGGAGTGGTGTCCACAGCCAGCGTGTAGGCAGGGCTGGTGGCGGTGACGCTGTCAGTGTCCCGGATGCGGAAAACGATCTGGTTGTCGGCCCCGTCGGGCAGCACCAGATCGGTCACGGTGATGCTTTGCGTGGTGCTCACCGTCCCCCCAACACTGAGACCCTCCGCGCCCCAATCGCTCCAGCTCGCGCCACTGTCGGTCGAGGTCCGGTACTCGGCAGAGGCTGGGTCCAGCCCTGCAGGATCGCCGACAGTGACTGACGTGGCCAGGGGCACGACGGTGATCCATCCCTCAGGCTGGAAGTCGCTCCAGGTTGCCGGGTTCAGAAGAGGAACGGAGTCAGGGACAGCGGCCGGGCGGGCAGTCGCCGCTGGCGGCACGGCCCCTCCTACGAGCAAGACCAGCACCAGAGCAGTGGCCAGGTGTCGCGCAGGGAAGAAGCCGGCTCCTCGGCGGCTGATCAGTTTCGCTATACGAAATACTCTCTCACCAATCATCTCACTGACCTCCTGCAAGGAGCTTCGCAGGGGGAGCCAACCTCATCAGAAGGGACAATGGCAATATCGCCGAGGTCACGTCCGTCAGAGCACCAATAGCATCCAGGGGGACTCGACGAGCCCCCCCCGGAAACTTCCCTAATGACGAGAGCTCTGGCTCTCCAAGCTGTGGCGTAGGCCACCATGGGCCACCATGGGCCTCAATCTGCTGCAAACCGGTATCCGATGCCACGCACCGTGATCAAGCGCTTGGGATTACTGGGGTCCTCCTCTATCTTCCGACGCAAGCGCCGCATGTGGGCAGCGACGAGATTGGCAGAACCGTCGTAGTCATATCCCCAAACTGTCGCAAACAACTGGTCGTGGGTCAAAGCACGGCCAGCGTTGCTTATCAGGTAGTGCAACAAACGAAACTCGATCGGCGTGAGATAGACCTGGCGGCCATCGGGAAGGACAGCCACGTTGTTCACCGGATCGAGGTGAACCCCTGCCACCGTCAGTTGGTTGAGCCGATCACCGAAAGCGAAGGCCTCAGCGCGACGCATGACCGCTCTCACGCGAGCCAAGAGTTCCGCGGGCTCGAAGGGTTTGGGCAGATAATCATCACCTCCCACGTCGAGCCCGACTACCCGATCCGCCATTTCCCCTTTGGCCGAGAGGAAGATGATCGGCAGATCCGTGATGCGCCGTATGCGGCGACAGACCTCCAGGCCATCCATGCCCGGCATCATGACATCGAGGATGACCAGGTCCGGCATCTCCTCGTTCAACATGCGGAGGGCATCCGGTCCGCTGTTGGTCGTCAGCACTGTGTAGCCTTCCTCGCGCAGGAGGAAACCGATCATCTTCACGCTGGGCGGGTCATCATCAACGACGAGAATGCGCATTGACCGCTCCGAAAACTCACTGGGCTCCGAGGAATCGGGATGAGCGGTATCATTATACCATTGCCCTATGGCGTGCGCAAAACGGTCTGAAGGTAGGTGCGTCGGCTCGGAAGAGGACAAAGAGTGTCGGGGCGAATGCTGCGAGCCAGATGATAGAGAAGTCTCCATTAGTCACTCCTGGACAGGCTAGCCAGAGACGCACAGAGCGCCCACTCGCCCTGCGCGCCTCCGGCCTCGTCCCCCATTGTCGCAGATCAACATGAAAAGAAGATGATGAACAGAGACACCAAAGATGACAGTTCCGTCATCGCGAGGAGGCAGGACAAGATGCAACGCACCTTCGAGGTTGCTTCGTCAGTACTGTCAGATCGATGTGTCCAGGCAGTCCTCGAGCAGGCATCTAGCTCACGAGGTGCGTTGCATCTGATACGCCGTCTGCCCTCCAGCGACGGGTGCCTAGCGGACATCCCTGTGCTAGAATGGCAGCGGTGTGAAGGGACAGCT
>DFBV01000270.1:0-808 GCA_002366755.1 Anaerolineales bacterium UBA3071 | reverse complement strand
GCAACTGGAGTAGGGGCGGGTTTGAAACCCGCCCCTACGGTCACCGTGTCCGATGTGCTGCGCCACCTGGAGAGAGAGTACCCCAGCTTGACCGTCAGAGCTGACGCAAATAGGTAATACTTCGTTCAGCCGCAATGTCGGCATTGGGCAGAGGCATAAACTCGCCAGAGACAAAGCCCTGGTAGTCGGTCGCAAAGAGAGCATTCAGAATAGTCTCGAAATCCAGGTGCCCCCCACCGGGATACCAGCGATTGGAATCAGCTACGTGGAAGTGGAAGATCCGGTCACCGCAGGCATGGATGCTATCTTCAATCACTGGATCCTCAATGTTCATGTGGAAGGTGTCCAGCAACAACCCAAAGTTATCCACGCCGACCCGCTCGACGAGGTCTAGCCCGTCGGCGACGGTGTGGATAAGGTCCGTTTCGTATCGGTTGAGCGGCTCCAGGGCAAATCGCACACCCGTTTCAGCGGCCACAGCCGCACACTCCTGTAGGGCCTCGACGAGGTAAACCATAGATTGCTCGTGCGTCTGACCTTCGGGCGTGATGCCCCGAATCAGGCCCAAGATGATGATGGCATTGAAGCGCGCGGCCAGCGGCACGTGACTCTTGATCCGTTCGATAGCCGCGGCGCGCACGGCCGGGTCGTCGCTAGTGAACGACAACCCCTCTTCGCCCCAGGCCTGCCCCGTGCCGATGGCGGGCACGACCAGCCCGTGCGCCGACACGATGCGCTCCAGTTCGTCACTGTTCACCAGTTTGGGGTCGCGAATGGCGAGCTCGACACCGTCGTAGCCCATATTGGC
>DFBV01000265.1:21702-28043 GCA_002366755.1 Anaerolineales bacterium UBA3071 | reverse complement strand
CCGCCTTGATGATCTTGGCCAGATCGAGTCCCTGGGCTGGTTGCGTCAGTGGCTCGCCGGAGGGTAGCGGCAGCCCATCCGCCAGCGTCCGCAGCCGTTGTGCCAGGTCTCCTTGGCCCTTGACTGCTTGGTGGTCGGCCAGTTGCCGGATCTCGCGGTCAGCTTCCGCAAGAGACGGCCACGATCCCAAGCGAGACAAAGCTATCTCTGCGTCTCTGGTGGCCTCATAGTCATTGGCCACCATCACCAGGTACTTGTCCCTCTCCTCCTGGCGCAGATCCACGGGGTCGGTGTTCTTCCATTCAACCGGCCACGCTCCCCAGCCGATGGCAAACCAGCCCACCAGCAATCCGATCACGAAGGCCGCGATCACCAAGCTCCAGCCGAAACGTTTTTCAGAGTTCATGGTCTCCTCCCTGCTTTTCTGCGCCACTCTTTTGCCTCGTGGGCGCTCTGTCCTCGTGAGGGATCATCTTCCGACCCCCGTAGTTCCCAGTTGCCTACCAGTCCCCTTGCACTATCGGCTCTTTGGGCGACTGCGTGAGCACTTCAACGCCGCCTTCGGTAACGAGAACAACGTCCTCAATGCGCACACCACCCCAGCCGGTGATATAGATGCCAGGTTCCACTGTGATCAGATTGCCCGCAGCCAGCGTGTCCTCGGACATATAGCTGGCTCTCGGCTTCTCGTGCACTTCCAGCCCCACGCCGTGGCCCAGGCCGTGGCCGAAGTACTCGCTATAGCCCGCATCGCTGATCACCTGGCGGGCGATGGCATCGGCCTCGATGCCGGTCATGCCTGCTCGGATCTCCGCTTCGGCCTTCTGCTGCGCGGCCAGCACGGTGTTGTATATCTCCCAGAAGCGTTCAGTCTCCGCTGGATTGCCGAGGCAGACCGTCCGGGTGAGATCTGAGCAGTAGCCATTCAATTGTGCACCCATGTCAATGATGATGGGCTGTCCCAGCGACAGCGGCACGTCCGCCGCCTGATAATGGGCCATGGCCCCGTTAGGGCCGGCGGCGACGATGAAGTCGAAGGAAATCTTCTCCGCCTTGTGCGTGCGCATGTAGGTTTCCATGATCCAGGCCAGCTCCCGCTCGGTCATGCTGGGGCGGATGCGCTGCAAGCCATGGGCCAGCGCTTCGTCGGCCAGAGCTACGGCTTTGCGCATAAGGGTGACCTCTTCGGCATCCTTCACTGCCCGCAACCGCTTCACCCACTCGTGGGTGGCCACCCATTCGACGTCGCTGAGTGGCTTCATCCAGCGGTCGTATTGCGCCACGGTCACGCTGTCTGCCTCGTAGCCGATGCGCTTGCCCCCCACCCGCTGCACCATCTCAGGTAACACGTCGTCTACCCTTGTCGTGATCTTCAGAAGCTCGAAATCGGGACACTGGCGCTCTGCCTGCTCCCAGTAGCGGAAGTCTGTGGCGATCAAGGCCAGGTCCTGGGAAATCAGCAGCCACGCATCCCCTGGAGAGCCCGTGAAGCCCGCAAGGTACCGCTCGTTCGTGGCATCGGAGACGAGGAGAGCGTCCAGGTCTCTTCCGGTCAGCATCTGACGTAGTCTATTGAGTCTCATCGGTGGTTTTCCCTGTGTGTAGTGCTGAAGAGGCTAGGCCCTGATAAGGGTCTCATTGGTCCCTTCAGACCTGTTGGTTTCCTCAGTTCCCCCATTGTCTCCGTCTCCTGCCCGCGGATGAGTTCGCAGGTACACTTCTCGCAGCTTCGATCTGTGTGCAGTGCTGAAGAGGCTAGGGCCTGATAAGGGTCTCATTGGTCCCTTCAGACCCGTTGGTTTCCTCAGTTCCCCCATTATCTCCTGCGTCTCCTGCCCGCGGATGAGTTCGCAGGTACACTTCTCGCAGCTTCGATTGGCTCACATGCGTGTAGATCTGTGTCGTGACCAGGTTCTCGTGACCCAGGAGCTCCTGCACTGCCCGCAGGTCTGCCCCGCCGTCCAGCAGGTGAGTGGCGAAGGAGTGGCGTAGCATGTGCGGTGTGACCCTCCGTTCGATGCCTCCCCGTTTGCTATGCTTGTGGACAATCTTGGTCACGCTCACCGTCGACAGCCGGCCGCCGAAGCGGTTGAGGAAGAGAGCCGAACGGGAAGCTTTCGTGGCCAGATGCGGTCTCCCTTCGGCCAGGTAGCGGGAGAGCGCCGCCCGCGCGGGCTCGCCCATCAGCGCCACGCGTTCCTTGTCCCCTTTGCCCAGCGCGCGCAATTCGCCGCGGCCGAGGTCCAGATGACCGATGTCCAGGTTCACCAGTTCCCCGACGCGCAAGCCCGCGCCATAGAGGAGTTCCAGGATAGCCCGATCCCGCAACCCCTGCGGTGTAGACGTGTCCGGGGCGGTTAGCAGGGCTACCGCCTCCTGCACGTTCAGGTAGCGGGGCAGTCGCTTGGGCACCTTGGGCGACGAAAGCCCCACCACCGGGTTCGTCTCCACCACCCTTTCTCGGCGCAAGTAGTGGTAGAAACTACGCATCTCAGACACCTGGCGAGCGATGCTCGCTTTGGCGTAGCCCTGCGTCGTCAGCCAGGCCAGCCAGCGCCGCAGCAGCGGCAGATCCACTGCCTCCCAGGTTGTCACCCCCTGCCCCTGAGCGAATTCAGCGAATGCCTCGATCTCTCGCCGATAGTTGCGGACAGTGTAAGGAGAAGCGTTCTTCTCTGCGATGAGATAGGTGATGTAACGCAGCAGATACTCGTTCATAGGCCCTGACAAAGATCAGTCCTCTCCGTCATTTCCCTCCTGCGCCGCCACTAACTCTCCCTCGGCTATCTTCTCCCGTTCAAACTGCTCTTCACACTTTGTGCACTTGACCCAGCCCTTCTTGTCCTCGACGAGCATCCCGCCGCAAAGGGGGCATGGTGTTGGCAGCGGGCGGTTCCAGACGGAGTACTCACACTCGGGGTAGGTGATGCAGCCGTAGAAGATGCGACCCCGCCGCGTCCGCCGCTCCACCAGGTCATGGCCACACTCAGGGCAGGCAACGCCAGTCTTCTCGTAGTAGGACGTGGTATTGCGGCAGGCTGGGTAGTTGGAGCAGGCGATGAACTTGCCATAGCGCCCGAACTTGACGATCATCGGGTGACCGCACTTCTCGCACATCTCGCCGGTGGGCTGATCGCCCAGGTTCATGTGTTCCATCGTCGCCTGGGCATGCTCAAACTGTCCCTTGAAGGGCTCGTAGAACTCTTGCAACACCGGCACCCATTCCCGCTCACCGCTGGCAATCTCGTCCAGCCGGTTCTCCATCTCCGCAGTGAAGCCGTAGTCCAGCACCTCGGTGAAGTACTTGACCAATTGGTCATTGACGATAAAGGCGATCTCCGTGGGATGCAGACGGCGGTCCTGGCGCACCACGTAGCCACGGTTCTGAATGGTGCCGATGATCGGCGCGTAGGTCGACGGGCGGCCGATGCCGTACTCCTCCAGCGTGCGCACCAGGGTGGCTTCCGAGTAGCGGGGGGGCGGCTGGGTGAAATGCTGCTCAGGGAAGAGCTGCAAGAGGTCCACAAACTCACCTGCTTCCAACGGCGGCAGCTTCTTACCCTCTTCCTCGTCAGGAGCAGCATCCTCGTCTCGTGCTTCCCGATACACCCGTAGGAAACCGGGGAACCTCAGCGTCGACCCGCTGGCCCGGAAGAGGTAGGGCATCTCTGCCGCCAGCTTCTTGAGTTTTGCCACAGGAACCAAGACGCCAGCCTCTGCCTTCCAGCGCTCAGCATCCAGGATGCCTGCGCTGACGCTCACTGACATCGTGTCGAAGATGGCGTTGGTCATCTGGCTGGCGAGGAAACGCTTCCAGATCAGCTCATACAGCCGATTCTGGTCGCGGCTCAGGTACTCCTTGACCGTCCCTGGCGTGCGCAACACCGATGTGGGGCGGATGGCCTCGTGCGCCTCCTGGGCGGCTTTGGCCTTGGTCTTGTGCACGGGCGGCTTCTCTGGTATGAACTGCTCGCCGTACTGCTGGAGGATGAACTCCCGCGCCTCCTTCTGTGCCTGCTCGGCCACGTTGGTGGAGTCGGTGCGCATGTAGGTGATGAGGCCCACATTGCCGCCCTCCGGCCCGATGGGAATGCCCTCGTACAGGGCCTGGGCATTGGCCATGGCGCGGCGAGCGGTGAATCCCAGGCGACGGTTGGCCGCCTGCTGCATGGTGCTGGTGATGAAGGGGGCTGGAGGCTTGCGCCGGCGGGTGCCGCGCTTCACGTTGGTCACCAGATAGTGTGAGTCCTCCAGTTCCGTGACGATGGCCTGCGTGTCGGTCTCGTTCTTCAGGTCTGCCTTCTCGCCGCGAATGCGACTGAGCTTGGCCATGAACCTTTTCCGTCGCTTGGGCGGCTTCTTGTGAGGCGGGATCTGTTTGGCCAGCTCGGCCTCGATGGACCAGTATTCCACAGGCACGAACTTCTGGATCTCCCGCTCTCGCTCCACGATGAGTCGCACGGCCACCGACTGCACGCGGCCGGCCGTCAGCCGGTTGCGTATGCGTTCCCACAGCAGCGGGCTGATAGTGTAGCCGACGATGCGGTCGAGGATGCGTCGCGCCTGCTGGGCGTTGACCAACTCCATGTTGATCTCGCGGGGGTGAGAGAAGGCTTCCTCGATGGCGCCGCGGGTGATCTCGTGGAAGACGACCCGCTGCGCCCGTTCCGGCTCGATCTCGGCTGCGGCCATCAGGTGCCAGGCGATGGCCTCGCCCTCTCGGTCGGAGTCGGTGGCCAGGTAGACCTCGGCTGCCTTCTCCACGACGGCTTGCAGTTCTCTGACTATCTGTCGCTTCTCGTTCGGCACCCGATAGCGGGGCTTGAAGTCGTTCTCCAGGTCCACTGACATCTTGGAGCGCAGGAGGTCGCGCACATGGCCGACGGAGGCTTTGACCTCGTATTCCTTGCCCAGGAAGCGGCTTATAGTGCGCGCTTTGGCCGGGGACTCGACGATCACCACCTTGCCTTCCCGTGGCCCCTGGTATCCCTGCTGGCGTTTCTTCTTGCCACGGCGTGTCCTGCGTTTGCCTGCCGTGACCGGTGGCCGCTCCATCCCCTCATGAGCCGGAGTCCCCCCCATGCGAAAAAGGGTCGTGCCGCATTCGGGGCAGGTGGCCTTCGTGGCCGGCCGTCCCGTGGCGGTGAAGACCGCTTGAGGGTCGTTCATCGGTCGTTTGGTCTTGCATTTCATGCAGTAGGCTTGGAGGTGTTGATCAGTCATTTATTGCTTTCAGATCCCTTCTCTTTCATTTGCCAACGTCTCGGTCACAAACTTCGCCCAGCCACAGAGACACGGGGTACACAGAGGAAAAACCAAGGTGGCACTCAAGATTGTTCAGCAGCAAACGCAAAAAGCATAGATTCCTTGAGAGACACCTCGAAACCTCCGTGCCCTCTGTGCCTCTGTGGCAAGTCTGGGAGTTTCTTCGGTAGAGTGAATCATGCACCAAAATGCTGCGGAATCCGCCAGCCCCTTCAAGCCGTTCGGCCAGGTCGTGAGAGACGATCTCCGCTTTGCGGCAGAAGAGCACCTTGCCATCGCGCAGGATGCGGTGCTGCAACAACAGCGGTGCATCGTTCAGCACGATGACGTCAATCTCGTCGGCGTCGAAGGCGCGGCCAAGTGCGGTCATCATCCGCAGCCGCAGGTCAAACGCGGCCTCGCGGCTCACCCCCGTCCGCAGTAACAGCGCCACATCCACGTCGCTCAGCGGCCCTGTGTCGCCCCGCGCCACCGAACCAAAGAGATAGGCCACGTCCACAGGCTCTGCGGCGAAGAGTTTGGCCAGTTCTGTTGGCTTGACTTTGTTTCTCGTCCCATCCACTATCATAAATCACCTAGACTCGGCTTGACGAGGAATTGCCCAAAGGCCGATTGCACCCCCGAGTGCTTGCTGCGCTCCACATCCAGCGTCAGCAGTATGGCCGTGGCCAGATGGTAGACGGCATAGTAAGCTCGATTGACTGCTCCTCGGAAACGTCCCAGGTCAATCAGGTCGTGAGCGGTGGCGATGTCCTCCCTGGCTTTCTCTAGCCGGACAGCGACGATAGCGCGGACGTGCTCGTCCACAGGTCAACTCCTTCCCGTTCGACGTTGCGGTACAGCGGGGCACGATGCAGCTTGTGCCACTCGTAGTCCTCTCGGCTCATGATCAGCGAAGAGATAACGGTATCGTACTCCAGTATCAGGTCCGTTTCGAGGGCCATCACGTCATTCCAGAGCCGCCGTCCGTCTCTCTCGACGACAACCAACAAGTCAATGTCCGATTCGGCGTCGAAGTCACCGCGGGCCTTGGATCCGAAAAGCTGAACCTGTGACACCTCGCGGCCATGAGTGGC
>DFBV01000265.1:0-21585 GCA_002366755.1 Anaerolineales bacterium UBA3071 | reverse complement strand
GGCTGGCTGAGCAGCTTCCGGCTCCGGCGCGGCGAAGATGCGCTTTCTGAGACGCCGGCGGATTTTCCTGTAACTCTCTCCCTCAACCACTTCGATCTCAGGGCGCAGCCGGAAGCGAGCAGCATAGTCACCAAACATGCGCTGGGCATCTTCCAGTGTCAAACCCCATTGCTCGATGCGCTCCTCGAAATGGCGGACGGTGCTGCGATGCTCTGCCAGAGTGGAGAGCACGAGGACGGCAGAACCGGCGAAGCGCCCGCTGCAGTTCTCGTACACGGCGCCCCACGGCTCCCAAAGCTCTTGTTCGCCCCAACGCTTTTCCACAAGGCGGTAGTGGGTGCGCACACTCACATCTCCTTTCCCCTGATCCTCAACTTCTCCAATAACTGGACAGCCAACGCCACCTTTTCCGGCTTCGGGATGTGGTATTCCTCGATGATCGCTGGATCGAAATCAGCCAAGGTGATGATCACGAAGGCTCTTTCTCCCCCGCTTCCCCTGACTCCCGCAGTACCTGATAGGCCGGCTGCGCCGTGTGCTCCTCCCAGGCCGGCATCGGCTCGATGGCTGCCTCACCCGCTTCCGGCTGCGGCGCGGTGAAGATGCGCTCCCAGAGCTGCTGGCGGATTTCCTGATGCGTTTCGCCCTCAATGGTGTGGACTTCAGGCCGCAGCCGGAAACGGTCAGCGTAGTCACCAAATACCACTGTGGCGTTTTCCAGCGAAGGGGCAAATTCACGGATACGAGCGTCGAAATAGCGAGCTGTCTGCCGGTCGTCGTCAGGAATAGTGCGGAAAAGCAATGACCGATCGGGGAACTCCGTACCGCAGTTCTCGTAGAGCATCCCCCAGGTGGTCCACTTTCCTCTTCCCTCGTACACGAACCACTTTTCGACAAAACGGTACCGAGATCTCATTGAAGCATCTCCTTCCCTCGCGCTCGCAGCCTCTGCAACAGCAGCGCGGCCCTGACGACTTCATTTTCATCTGGTTCGTCTGGCTTGAACAAACGCAATGGTTCATGCGAACTGACCAGTGCGTAGAAATCGCGTGATGACGCATTGGCCATGATCAGCGCACCGATGCTCACTTCCTCCCCAAAGAACTCGCGGATGATGCGCTGCAGGTAGCCATACTCGACGGACAGGGCGCGACAGTGGGCATCCTCGTTGGCTCGAAAGAGCCGTTGCACTTCAGCCGGGCTCCGACGTAGCAACCGTGGATCGCGCTCCAGCAAAATGTCTAGTTCCACCACCTCGTGCAGCAGGGCGCTGGTGCCGTAGTAGCCGCCGACGGCGATGTCCCGCAGGGTCGGTGCCTCATCACCCTGCAGCAGCCGCACGTAGCGGTTCACCCGCTCCAGTTTCCGCTCGGTGATGCCGTGCTTCTCAATGATTGCCTGATCGAAGTTGGCCAGGCTGATCACAGATACTCTTCCCGCCGCTGGCGCTGGAGCTGTTCTACCACCGCCTTCACATCCTGCGCCCGGTCGCGGGGGCAGATCAGCAGCACATCGCCGGTGTCCACGACGATCAGATCCTCCACGCCGATGGTGACGATCAGCCGGTCGTTGCCTCCGTAAACCACCGTATCGCGGCAGCCCACGGCCAGATGATCGCCAGAGACGATGATGTTGCCGTCGCTGTCGGCAGGGAGCGCCTGATGCAGCGCCGCCCAGCTCCCCACGTCGTTCCAGCCCACGTCCATGGGCACTACCGCTACCCGCTGAGCGTGTTCCATCACGCCGTAGTCAATGCTCTGCCGCGGCGCGTTGGGCCAGGCGCGAGCCAGCACCGCCGCTTCCTGCGGCGTGCCCAGTGCGGCAGCGATGTCTTGCAGCACTGCATCCAGCGAGGGCATCTGCCGCTCCATCTCCGCCCGCATGGTCGCCAGCTTGCAGACGAAGATACCCCCGTTCCAGTAGTATCCTCCTTCGTCCAGAAAACGGAGAGCTGTAGTGTGGTCGGGTTTCTCCAGGAAGCGTCTGACGGTGTAGGCTGCTGCGCCGTGTGCAGTAGGCAGCGGTTCCGCCCGCTGGATGTAGCCGTAGCCAGTGTGCGGGCTGTTCGGCTCAATGCCCAAGGTGACCAGATAGCCTTGCGCTGCCGCCTCGCAGGCTGTCTGCAGCGTGCGGCGGAAGCCAGCGGCGTCGGCCATGATGTGATCGGCCGGCAGGATGGCCATCACCGCATCGGGGTCTCGCCTGGAGAGGTGGATGAGTGCCAGGCCGATGGCTGGGGCCGTATTCCGCCCCGAAGGCTCCATCAACACGTTCCCCGCTGGCAACTGCGGCAACTGCTCCCTCACCAGTGCGGCGTAGCGCTCGCCGGTGATGACGACGACCCGATCCAGCGGTATCAGCGGCTGCAACCGGTCCACGGTCTCCTGTAGCATCGTGCGTCCGTGTCCGGCAATGTCGGCGAACTGCTTGGGTTTGCCCTGGCGGCTGCGGGGCCAGAGTCTCGTGCCCTGCCCGCCGGCCAGGATGACGGCGTACATTGTGTTAGTGTTAGCCACTCTGGTCCTTCTGTCTTGCCCTGTCAGTCAACCGTGTACTCCACGCCGCTCTCTCTGGCCAGCACGTAGTTCATGCCTCCGACCTGTCGTACCATGCCTTTCAGTTCCATCAGCGCCAATGTGCTGGAAATCTGGGCAATGGGCAGGTTTGCTGCACGGCACAGTTCGTCTGCGTGCATTGGCTCTGACGAGAGGTGATCGAGCAGGCGGGATTCCATCTTCGTGGCCGGCACGACGGCTCGCACCTCCGCCTGCTGCTCGACCATGGTCAGGTTCAATTCTTCCAGAACTCCGCCAACGGACAAGGCCGGAATAGCCCCTTCGCGAATTAGCCGATTGCATCCTTCGCTGCCCCGTTGGAAGATGCTGCCAGGCACAGCAAAGACGTCACGGCCTTGCTCAGCGGCGAAATCGGCGGTGATCAGAGCGCCGCTCCTGGCACCGGCCTCGACGACCACCGTGCCCAGAGAAAGGCCGCTGATGATGCGATTGCGAGGGGGGAAGTTGCTGGCTTCCGGCCGTGTGCCCAGAGCGTACTCCGAGACCATCGCGCCATGCTGGATGATCTCCGCAGCCAAGTTGCGATGTTCAGGTGGGTAGATAACATCCACGCCGCAGCCGAGCACGGCGATGGTGCGCCCTCCGGCGTCCAGCGCGGCCCTGTGCGCCTGGGCATCAATGCCACGCGCCAATCCGCTGACGATGGTGATGCCGCTGCGGGACAGGCCGCCGGCGAGTTGCCGCGTCGCCTCCTTGCCGTAGACCGTGGCCCGCCTCGTGCCCACAACGGCCACTGCCCAGTCGTCCTCCGGCCGCAATTCGCCTCGCACGTAGAGCAGCGGTGGAGGATCGTAGATGTTGCGCAAATGACTGGGGTAGGCTTCATCGTCCCACGTGAGCAGTTGCACCCCTGCCCGTTGCACCTTCTCTAGCTCTCGGTCGAGCGACAGAGTGGCCCTGGCCTTCAGCAGGTTGTCCAGCGAGCGGCGGTCAAGACCAGCATCTCGAAGCTGTGCTGGCGATGCGTGCCAGGCTACGGACAGGTCACTGAACGTGTCCAGCAGTGCCTGCACGCGAACGGGGCCGATGCCCGCCACCAGATTGAAGCCAAGCCAGTAACGCAGATCGCTTGTCAACTCAGCGGTCCCTCAGAGTCAAGACATGTCATATAATGTAGCTACAGTTCGATTTGCCCAAGGATACCCGAACTTTTGGCTTTTGTCAAGCCTGGAGCAAACCGTCGTTCGGCCTACGGTCCCCCCCGTTACGCACCTTGGCGGAACTGACACGTGAACTCACTACCGGACAGTTTCTGAACACGAATACCACGAATGGACAAATTCCACAGATTGCGCTGGGGTTTGTAGAAAGCACTATCTGTCGCTCCGCTGAAGGCTCTGTGTGCGCCCTTTGCCTCAATGCCTTGTCACAGCCCTGGCGGCAAGGCGACCAGCACACGCTCTCCCGAGCGATCTATCTCCAGCACCACGTCCTTCAGCACAGGGAGAAGTAGTTCTCCTTGCTCTCCCTCGACGATGAAGACCTCGTTTGCGCCGGTGAAGATCACTTCTCGAACGTGCCCCAGGAACTCCCCTTCCACCGTCTCCACTCTCAGCCCCAGCACCTCGTATTCGTAGTACTCATCTTCTGCCAACGGCACGGCTTCGTCAACGGGGATGTACAGCCATTGGCCGCGCAGCCGCTGTGCCGCTGATCTGTCGGGACATCCTTCCAGCCGCAGTAGGACACGTCTTCTATGGAACCGCGAGCCCAGCACGGCTACCGGCCGCACGTCGTCCCCCTTTCCTATGTAGGCGCGTTTCATCTCTTGGAAGCGTTCGGGGAAATCAGTAAGCACTTCCACCTTGACTTCACCCCGCACGCCAAAGGCGCCTAAGATGCGGCCGATGGCCAGGTATCGTGGTGATAGGGCCACGTTCTCTTTCCTCCCACGTTGATGGCTGGACAGCAGAAACGGGAGCGCACGCTGCCGCGCACTCCCGCCCTAGTCAGCCCTGCCAGGTTCTGCAGGTCCCTACACGATGTCCAGGATCACTCGCGTGCCCTCACGAACCGCGGCCACTCGCAACAGCGTGCGCATGGCGTTGGCCACCCGCCCGCCCTTGCCGATCACGCGGCCCATGTCCTCCTGGGCCACGCGGAGGCGCAGCACCGTCATGTGGGGGCGCTCGATCTGTTTCACCTGCACCTGTGAGGGATCGTTGACCAGGTTCTTGGCCATGAATTCAACCAGTTCCTTCACTGCCTCCCCCTGTCCGCTTCATGTTACCGAGTACAGCTAGCTATGCTTCCTCGGATGCTTCCTCAGCTTCGTCAGTCTCTGGCTCTTCCGGCGCTGCCTCTTCCGCCTCGGGTGCTTCAGGGGCTTCCGCTTCAGCTTCGTCAGCCTCTATTGCCTCCGCTTCGGCCTCGCTGATGTCTGCTACCGCCTCCGCCTCTGCTTCGGGCTCGAACTCAATCCCCTTGAACTGCTGCCAGATGCCCTCCTTCTTCAGCATTCGCAGCACGGGATCGCTGGGCTGTGCGCCCACACCCAGCCAGTGCAAAGCCCGATCCGCCTTGATCCTGATCGTCGGCGGGTCGGTGCGCGGATCGTAGAAACCGATGTTCTCGATGAAACGACCGTCGCGCGGCGAGCGCTGGTCGGCCACGACAACGCGATACGTAGGTTGCTTCTTGGCGCCCTGACGGCGCAATCGAATTCGAACCATGTTCAGGCCTTTGCCTCCTTGGCATACTTCCAGTTTCTTTCTTTGCGGTCTTTGCTACTCCTCTTGCTCCCCGTACGCTTCCGTCTCCCTGCTTCTCTGTGCTTGCGTCAGGCTGTCGAGAAAATCAGCAAAGAGTTCCAGGTCGCGGCGCACGGCGGTGTAGCAGGTCTGTATAACCGTCATCGCCTGTGCGCTGGGCCTTGGTCATTAGCGTTCCGGCGCGGTCTGTCACTCGTTTTATCTCAATCAGCTCTTCTCGAATACGGCCAGCCAGAGCCGCATACTGTCCGTTCACAGCGGGACTCCTTCCCGCTTAATCGCTGCTCGCAAAGCGGGACGTGCGCTGTCAGCTTCCACCAGATCTACAGATATCGCAGGATCCAGGTCCAGCAGGCGTGAGACAGCGCGATAATACATCCGCTCGTCAAGTCCCCATACGGCCAGGTCCACGTCCGAACGTCGGTGGAAGGAGCCCTTGCGAACCAGCGAACCGAAAACAGCCACATGCGTGGCACCGAGCTGTTCTTTGAGCAGCCGCGCGGCCCGGCGGGCTACCTGCCAGGCCCGCTCGCGTCGCAGGGCCGATTCTCGTTTTTTTCGCTCCCAGCGCCGCCGCGCCGTGGCTCGGTATACGGTCATCTCCTCTGCCGTTACATCCATTGCCATCTGTGCCATAACATCGCTTCTTCAGTGTGTTTCCAATCGTTCTCTTTCCAGATCTATCGGCCGCTGGCGATGCTCCCGCTGATATTACCTCTCACCTACCTAATCCACCGAGTAGCGACGGCAGTCCTTGCATCTTCCGGCGGCCTCGCTTGCCCATGCCGCCTAGTTGCTTCACCAACCGCCGCATTTGGCGGAACTGACTCAATAGTTGGTTGACTTCCTGTACCGCGGTGCCGGAACCGCGCGCGATGCGCCGCTTGCGGCTGGCGTTGATGATCTGCGGCTGGCGCCGCTCCTCCACGGTCATAGAGCTAATGATGGCTTCCACACGCTTCATCTGTATGTCCGTGACCTCCGGACCGAGTTCGTCGCTCACGCGGGACACACCGGGCACCATCTCCAGAAGCTGGCTCAGAGGTCCCATCTTCCTGACTTCCCGCAACTGGCTCAGGAAATCCTCCAGGTCAAATTCGCCCTTGATCAGCCGCCGGCCCATGGCTTCGGCCTGCTCCTGGTCCATGCTCGCCTCGGCGCGCTCGATGAGGCTGAGCATATCCCCCATGCCCAGGATGCGGGAGGAGAGCCGGTCGGGATGGTACAGCTCCAGGGCGTCGGTCTTCTCCCCCATGCCCAGGTACTTGATGGGCACGCCAGTGACCTCGCGCATGGAGATGGCCGCTCCCCCGCGGGCGTCACCATCGACCTTGGTCAGGATCAGACCGCTCAGCCCAACTTGTTCGTGGAAGCCGCTGGCCACCCGCACTGCGTCCTGACCGGTCATAGCGTCGGCTACCAACAGCACCTCGCCAGGTTTCGTCTGCTGTTTGATCTGCTCCAGCTCGGTCATCATCCGCTGGTCAATCTGCAGACGGCCCGCGGTGTCGAGGATAACGACGTCGTAACCGCTCTGTCGAGCTCGCTTCAGCGCACGGGCGCAGATCTTCGGAGGGGCGACCCTGGCGCCCTCGCTGTGGACAGGGATCTCCAGTTGTTGGCCTAACACTTCCAGTTGCGTGATGGCCGCGGGTCGGTAGGTGTCCGCAGCCACCAGCAGAGGGCGACGCCCTGATTGTTGGAGCGTATGGGCCAGCTTGGCTGCCGTGGTCGTCTTGCCTGACCCCTGCAATCCCACCAGCATGATAACGTGCGGCGGCGGCCCGGAAAGGTCAAGGCGACTCGGCTCGCCCAGGGTGCGGATCAGTTCCTCGTGAACGATCTTCACCACCTGCTGCGCGGGGGTGAGGCTGCGCATCACCTCCGCGCCGATTGAGCGCTCCCTGACGCGAGCGATGAACCGCTTGGCGACTTTGTAGTTGACGTCCGCTTCCAGCAGGGCTAGCCGCACCTCGCGCAGGGCGGTGTCCACGTCTTGCTCTGTGAGCTTGCCCCGGCTGGCGAGCCTGTCGAAAACGGCCTGAAGTTTACTTGTGAGATTCTCGAACACCTTTCATATCACCGTACGACACCATACGGCGGGGGAGGAGCTGTCCTTCCCCGCCTGCTATTGGATCACTCCATTCTACTCGATGTTGCAGTTTTCGTCAAATCGGTGTATAATCCACTGCGCATTGAGTTGAAGAGGAGATGGGCATGATAGAGAAGAAGCCTTCCCCCGACTCCAAACATGTCCTGGTGACGTTCCACTTTCGGGGCGCTCCTTGGGCCAACCGTGTCAATTTGGTCGGCACGTTCAATGACTGGAAGACCAGCGAGACGTCGATGGAGCAGGATCCCGATGGGCTCACGTGGTTCGTGACCCTGAAGCTGGAGGCAGGACGGGAGTACGAGTTCCGCTACCTGATTGACGGGAATGAGTGGCGGAACGACTGGTATGCCGATAAGTATGTGCCGAACGCCTTCGGCAGCAAGAACTCGGTCATTGCCCTATGATGGCGACCTTTTCCATCGTGGCGTATGACCCTGCCAGCGGCGATCTGGGCATCGCCGTGCAGTCGAAGTTCCTGGCTGTCGGCGCGGTGGTGCCCTGGGCGCAAGCTGGTGTGGGAGCCATCGCCACGCAGTCCTATGCCAATACCAGCTATGGTCCGCAAGGACTGCAGTTGCTCGCTGCAGGCTTGTCGGCTGAGGAGGCCCTGGCTCGACTCGTCGCTGCCGACGAGGAGCGCGAGCTTCGCCAGGTGGGCATCGTGGATGCCCAGGGGCGGGCGGCTGCCTTCACCGGCGGTGAGTGCTTCGATTGGGCGGGGCACCACGTGGCGACCAACTGCGCCTGCCAGGGCAACATCCTGGTCAGCGAGGCCACCGTGGTGGCCATGGCTTCGACCTTTGGAGAGAGCAGCGGCTCACTGGCCGACCGGCTGCTGGCCGCGCTGGTTGCGGGACAGGCAGCCGGAGGAGATAGCCGAGGCCAGCAGTCCGCTGCGCTGCTGGTTGTGCGGGAGCGGGGCGGCTATGGCGGTTTCAACGACCGCTACCTGGATCTGCGCGTTGACGATCATCCTCAGCCCATTGTTGAACTGCAGCGGCTGCTGGACATGTACAAGCTCTACTTCGACAGAACGCCGGAAGCGGACCTGTTGCCGTTGGAAACAGAATTGACGCGGGAGTTGCAGGAGATGCTACTGGCGTTGCGGCACTACGAGGGGGCGCGGCATGGCCATTTCGATGAATCCACGCAGGAGGCATTGAAGGCCTGGGCGGGCATCGAGAATCTGGAGGAACGGCTGCTGCCGGACGCTCGTATTGACCCTGTGGTGCTCGACTTCCTGCGGAAACGACACCGTGCAGCCGGTTTGCCTGAGCGCTAGCCCGCGTTGGTGCTCGTCTGGCAGAAGCCGCCCCAAGGATCAGCCGTTCAGAACTGGTAGACGGCGAAGTCCTCTGCCACCTCGACCGGGCCGGCGAATTCCTGCCCTGCCTGGACCACCATCAGCGGGGCATCCTCGGCTCGAGGATAATGTACCAGAACCAGCCGCTTGACTTGGGCCTGGCCAGCGATGGCGCCGGCCTGAGCGGCGCTGGAATGCCCCTCGTGCGGCCCCGTTGCCTCGTGAATCAGCACGTCTGCTCCCTGCGCCAGCCTCACTACCGCTTCGCAAGGCTCCGTGTCACTGGAGTAGACCATCACGCCCCCTGTCCGCTTGGCCTCCACCCGCACCGCCAAGGATGTTATCACCAGATGTTCTGCCGGGCTGGCGGTAATGCGGAACTCCGGAGTGTCGAGTACGAGGGCATTCGCTCGCGTGGGCACGCCGTGATAGACGACGGTCAGCCAATCGGGCCATGTACCCCACTCCAAAAGCTCGCCGAACGCCTGCAGGACTCGTACGCTCTTTTCTGGTCCGTAGATGTGGAAGGGTCGCCTGCGTCCCTGTAGCCACAGGCCCGTCAGGAGCATTGGAACGCCGTAGATGTGGTCGGGATGATGGTGCGTGACGATCAGCCCCTCCAGCTTCTGGAGGGGCATGCCCACGTGCAACAGCCGTTGCAGGGGACTGCCCGCGCAGTCAATGAGGTACGCTTCCGTCTCACCTTCCACCAGCAAGTGGGTGTGCTCGCGTGCGTCGTGTGGTAGCGCCGCCGAGGTACCGAGGGCAATCACTTTGGGCATGGTCAAAGCCTTGTAGGGGTGGTCTTGAGAAGCCAGGTTTCTGACAGGAACCCGGCTTCTTTGGATGAANNAAGGCCAGGGAGGACGGTTTCCCCCCTGGCCTTGTCGTTCTACAACTGAGACGTGAAACGAGAGAGGAACGAGATAGCTTGCTTCATTCCCCTCTCTTTTCAGCGTCTAGTGGTAGGTGACCTCGAGTTCAGGCCACATGCCGCCGAACTCCGACGCCATGAAGGTGTACTCCACGGACTTGCTGCCGTCGCCCTTGAGCATGAGGCCGTAGTTGGCCCACGGCTCGGTTACCCACTGCTGCACCAGAGCGGTGATGTCTAGCTCGATGGGCATGTCCACACCGCTCAGCACCATCGTCGCTGCGGCGGTGTCGCCCGCTGCCGGTGCCGTGTTCCAAGTCACGTCACCATCCCCCCACCCCTCCTCCAGCGGATAGACCGATAGGTACAGGTCGTTGCTGTTGGTGCGGTAGGTGGGGTAGAGCTTCAGCGTGGCGCTGTCCACGGTGGCTATCTGCGGGATGGCCCCGTCTCCGAAGAAGAGCAGGCTGTTCATCACGCCGGGCTGGCGCACGCTGAAGGCATCGGCGCCGCCGAAGTTGTCATCCGGCTGCCAGGCGCTCACGTGGGCATCCATACTTGGCGCGAAGGTCACCGTGACTGGCTCGGGGATCTGCACCTCTATCCCGTCGGACCGCAGGGTCCTGATGTGGTCGCCGCAGAGATAGAAGCCGGCATCCATGTCGAACTGTGCTCCCGCCGCCCACGGCCAGATCCACAGCTTGAAGCGGAAGATCTCGTTCACGCCCGCTGGCACGTTGCCGATCCAGCCGATGCCGGCGAAGGGCAGCCCCTGCTCGGCAGCCAGAGCCTGCACCGCCTCGGCCCCGCCCTCGGCGTAGAGCGCGGCCACCTGGGCCGACGTCCAGTTGCCGAAGATGGGGAAGGCACCGTTGGTCAGGCTGTCCAAGATCAGGTCGCCGGGGATCTCGTTCAGCGGTACGAAGGTGAAGAACTCAGCGCCGCCGCCCAGGTTCTCGGGCATCACTACGAACTCCAGTTCCTCGCCCGGCAACGGCTCCGTCGTGCTGGCCGCGAGGGCGCTGTTGGGACCGAACTTGGCGCTGGCGAAGTAGACCTTCCCCCAACTCCCGTCTGCCGCCTGATCCTGCACGCAGAGGTTCACGCCGAACTGCACGTTGTCGTCACCGGGGTTACCGGATCCCAGGACGCCCCAGACTCCGTACAGAGGGACCGCTGGCGAGCCGTCAGCGTAGGTGATCCTCGTCGAATAGTTACCTTCGGCGGGTATCACGCAACTGGCGTCTATGTCCCACCACCATACGTAGCCGTCGTTGTCACAGCACCACATACCGGGCGTGTAGCCCAGGTAGTCGTGGAAGTTGCGCACCGGCGGCAGCGGATCCCAGGTCTTGGTCTCCAGGACCGCGTCCTGGTAGTCGTCCAAGTCATAGCCGCGGCGCAGGGTCCACGAGTTCGTGTTGTTCAAGCCAAAGACGGCGTCGCCAGGCTGCAACCGGCCGCTGAGATTCACGCCGACAGGGAGCCCGGCCCACTCGGGGTACTGCAGATCATCCCACATGAGGGGATCGGGATGGCTATCCACCACCAGCAGGGCGTGCTTGGCACCCCAGCTCGGATCATCGTACCAGGCGTCGCCCAGCGTGTAGTCGAAGGCGTACAGGGTGTTGCGATACCAGAGCAGCATGCCCGGCAGGGTGTAGGGCGCTCGATCCACTTCCTCGTAGTCTGAGGGCGGATCGTAGTACACGAACTGGTAAGCATACTGCGTGCCGTGGTCGAAGCCACTGTCGTTGCGCCACTCCACCATGTAGTACTGAGGGCCGATATCGGTGCCGGTTGTCATGATCCAGCCATCCGCCGGATCGGTCGTCCAACCGCCCATGCCCGCTTCGGCGTCGTCGAAGAAGATCTCTGTGCCATCGGCGGTGATGGTGATATCGTCGACGAAGAAGCCCTTCTCGGTGGTGGCCCAGTCGGTGACGTAGCGGAACCCCATGTAGATCTCCTGGCCGGCGTATGGCGTCACGTCGAACTCCATGTAGGTCCAGTCGTCGACGTGGCCAGTCAGGCCGGGGAGGTTGTCCAGTGCGTTCTCGATGATGCCTGGATCGTGGTCGTAGGTGGTGTACTCGTTCTCCAGGCTAGTCCAGGTGGCACCGCCATCCGTCGAGACCTGCACGAAGCCGAAGTCCCAACCGGTCTCGATCTCGTAGTAGGTCTGGATACCCAGCGTGGCCTCGGCGTAGCCGGTCAGATCCACGGCGGCGTAGACCAGGTTGTCCATGAGGTCGCCCTGGTTGCCCCACCGCATGTAGTCACCGCTGTATGGATCATAGAGCCATCTTACGGCGTCGGGCAGGTTGATCTTCAGGCCCTGCTCGGTGCCCTCGGGCCGCAGCGAGTGCTGGCCGATGGTCAAGTCAAATCCGGGGTCGTCGTAGTTCACCGTCACCGGATCCCACCAGCCGATAACGTAGCGGAACCAGCCGGGGAAGGGAGCGGGTTGCATGCCAGCGCCACCGTCCGGTCCCATCCAGGCGCCGGCCTCCATGATGGCCCAGTCGGCCACGGAAGTCTGACGGTCTGTGGTGTAGATGTCGGGCAGGCCGAAGAAGGCGTGTCCGTACTCCTCGGCGGCAACACCCACATCAGCGGTCTCCGGGTCCATGCTGTAGTGATGAACGTAGATGTTGCGGTCGGGACAGCCAGCCGATCCCGCGCTGCAGGCCAGGTAGCCGGTGGGCCAGTCCACCGAGGCTGCATGGGACCAGATGGAGAAGTCGCCCTGCGCTCCGCCGCCCGCTTCCTGTCCCAGGCCAGCGTGAATGACGGAGTAGTTGTCCACCTCACCGTCGCCGTTGGCGTCGAAATACTGCCAGGGGAAGTTGGGATCGTCGGCGTTGACCAGATCTACCGTTTCGCGCACAAGTTCCCTGGTGCGAACACCGTGAGAGCCGGTCTCGCAGCTATCGGCGCCGAAGTAGGCCTCGGAGTGAGCCGACTGCAGCCACTTAGGATAGACGCTGCCCTCGGGCATGAAGGCGCCTTCCGATTGCTCCAGGTAGTAGTTGGCCATGGTCAGGCCGCGCAGGTCCACATCGCCCAATCCGGGATGGTGGGCGATGATGCCGGCATCGGGCCCCACGCCGAAGAAGATCTCGTCGTACACCTCGGGCGTGAAGTCGTCGGTGTAGAAGATGAAGTTGTCGCGAGGGTCAACCGCGATCTCGTTGTGCAGCGGCCCGGTGAAGGTCACCTCCACGTCCATGCACCCATTGGCTGGGTCAGGCACATTGGCCATGAAGGTGTCGGTGCCGGCGAACTCTACCGGCACGGCCAGAATCTGACCCACCTGCTCCACCGCCAGACCCATGGCCTTGGGGCTCATGCCCGCTTGAGCCGCCAGCCGTTCGTTTCTCATCAACTGGCGGAACTTCTCGGGGTTGGGCGTGGTTGGGTTGCGCGCCAGGAACTCGGTCAGGAACTCCTGCACGGCGGCCTCAACCTGCTCCGGCGTGGCGTCTTGCGGCAGGAAGCGGTCCTTTTGGAGCAACCGCATGATATCCACGTCCCTCGGCACACGCAGGTGCTCTCGGAACTTCTCGGCCTTGAACAGTGTGTACTCACTCACCGTTCGCCTGGCGATGCTGCCGGCATCCTCCGCTGGCCCAGCCAGCGCGGCCGGGGTCAGGGTGAGCAGCATGGACAGCACAACCAGCAGCCCAAACCATTTCAGTGTATTGTGTTTCATCGCTTTGCTCTCTCCTTGATCTGGAATCTGTGTCTAGTGTTTCCCGCAGCGCTCCATTTTTGATTACGATCTCGATTCCGTGCGTCACCTCCTTTCCACACATCAGGGCAGGTTTCCGCACCTGCTCCTTGCCTCGGCGGCTATGGAAAGCCGCCCTACGCTGCTGCTCCTTCGTTATTTCGCCTTCAAACAGAAAACGCCAGCGACAGGACGCGACGTCCCGCGTTGGCGTGAGCGTGGAGAGCTATCTGCCAGATGGTGTAGGGATGGGAAAGACCGGGCATGAGCGCCTTGTCCTTTGCTACATCCTGCGTCGGTGTCCAGGGGCTGGTGATTGGCGAGCGTAGTGGATAGAAATGGGATGCGCAGAACAGAACTGCACTAATTCTAAACCAAAACGCCTTGTTTGTCAAACTGGCCCTGGCATGCTGAGACCCTTAGGGTCTCAAGAACCCTAAGGGTCTCGCTCATTCCTTGACTGGATTGGGACGTGGAGAGAGGAGGGACGAGGCCGATCGCTTCGTCCCCCCCCTCAATGTCTACTGGTAGGTAACCTCCAGCACTGGGTACGTCGGCCCGCCTTCCCAACCGAAGTCTTTGGCGATGAACTGATACTCTACGCTCTTTGTGCCATCGCCACTGAGCAGCACGCCGTAGTTGCTCCACGGCTCGTTGGCCCATTGCTGTACCAACGCGGTCACGTCCAGCTCGATCTCTGCGTCAACACCGCCCAACACCATCGTCGCTGCGGCGGTGTCTCCCGCTGCCGGTGCCGTATTCCAGGTCACGTCGCCCTCCCACCACCACTCTTCCAGCGGATAGACCGACAGGTACAGGTCATTGCCGTTGGTGCGGTAGGTAGAATACAGCTTCAGCGTCGCCTCCTGCACCGTCGCCCCCAGTGGGATGGACCACACGTCGAACTGGATCAGCGCATCCACCACACCGAACTGACGTACGTTGAAGGCGCGGGCATCGCCGTAGTTGGCATCTGGTGCCCAGGCGCTGACGTAGGCGTCCTGGCCGGCCGGGAACTCCACTGTCACCGGCTCGGGCAGCGGCACTCGCTCCACCACCACCTCCATCGGTTCGCTCACGGCCTTGTGGCCAAGGGCATCGGTCACTTCCACCCGCGCGTAGTAGGTGCCTTCCTGTTCATACACATGGGCTGCCACTGGCTCGGTGGATGTAACGAAGGGCGACCAGTCGCCGAAGTCCCAGCGGTAAGACACGCCCTCCGAGCCGGTCACCGTGGCCTCGAATGTGGCCACGTCGTAGGGGTTCTCCACGACGGTGTCACCGGAGATCTCCACGCCTACCTCGTCCGTGAGCCAGGCCAGTGCGGCCGCCATCACGTCCTCGCGGGTGTTGAAGCCGGTGTCGTTGTTGATGCCCTCGAAGCCAAACGACAGGTAGAGGCTACGGTAGTCGTAGCGGGTCCAGGGCCGTTCCAGTGTCGGCGAGTCGGCGCGTGCCGCGGCCACATAGCCATCCTGCACTTGGTAGCCGCCCACGGCTGCTAAGATCGGGAAGACGCTATCGGGGGCCTCGGTGTCACCGAAGGGAGCTATCTCGATCTCGTCCACGTAGTACTGGTTGGCTGCGCCGTCTTCCCAGCCGACCAGGATGACCTCGTCGTCTATCGTCTCGGTGATGGGCGCCGAGCCGCTGATGTCCAGCACCATGCCCCTGAAGGGAGTCCCAGGCTGTCCGATGACCGCTGGCACTGGCGGCAGCAGACCGGCATAGCCCGGATCGAAGATGCTGTCCTGGAGATAGCCCGCGCCCAGGTTCCCGGCGTATAGGAAGCCACCGACGTCGCTCCAGTCCCAGGCAGAAGCCAGATCCTGGCCTGTGACCAGCAGCCGCCCGCCGTTGAACTGCCAGTCGGTGAGGAGCTGCATGTCTATCTCGGTGAGTGGCGTGGCGACGGTGAAGCTGCCATCCGGATAGTAGTTGTCGCCGCTCCAGTAGATGATGACGTCGTAGGCCGCCAGCTCGGCTGCCGTGGGTAGCGTTCGCGGGTTAGCGAAGTACTGGTCCGCGTGGTAGTAGTCGTAGGCTACGCCCAGGTTGTCCAGCGTGCCAGCGTAGAACTCGCTGTAGTCCGGGTAGCCCAGCAGGTAGCTGAAGTCGTTGTCTATCAGCAGCACGCTAGCATCACCCATCGGCGCTTCCACCCGCACCCAGAAGGGGATGTGGTTTGCGTGCTCGCCGTCATCGAGCCAGACCATGCCGCCGTAGTCACCCACGTCGGCGCCGGTGGTGTCCACTGTGACCTCGAACTCCAGAGCCTCGCCGGGCGCGAAGGTGAGGTCGAGCGGATCCACGCTGGCCGTGATGCCGGCATCAGCTATGATGGTGAGGTTGTACGTGCCGCCCACACCGCTGACGTCGGTGGCCCCAAGCAACGCTGTTGCCACCGCACCGGCGTTGTGACCGCCGAAGCTGATGGAGGGTGGGAAGAAGGTCAGGCCAGGATCGCCAGCCTTGCCCAGATCAATGCGGCCGGCGCCCATGTCCAGCACGCCAGCCGGCACTGTGTGGTCGTCATCAAGCCAGACCTCGGTCACCGAGGTGCTCATCAGGGCCGACTTGATCTGATCGTTCGTCCAGTCGGGGTGCATCTGCTTGAGCAAAGCGGCCGCGCCAGCTACGTGCGGCGCTGCCATGCTCGTGCCGCTCGCTTGGCCGAAGCCTGCGTGTCGGTCAACGCCAGTTGCGCCGGTTGCATAGCCACCGGAGAGAATGTTGACGCCGGGGGCCGTGACGTCCGGCTCCAGGAAGCGGGCGAAGGCCGGGCCGCGGCTGCTGAAGCCAGCGATGACGTCGGGCACGTTGCCGGCTTGGAAGGCCATAAGGTCTAGCTCCAACGTGGAGGCCTCCCCGTGTGTGTCGTACCAGTCAACGATGGCCAGACCACTGCTGTGATAGATGAACACAGATGGAATGGTCACCTGGTCGCCGACCTCGCCACCGCCCATGTTGATTAGAGAGTCGCCACCGGTTTCGTGGTTGTAAATCACCACAAACTCGGCGCCTGCCTGTTCTGCGTTGAGAACTTTGACGCCAAATTCGCAAACGCCACGGCTGATGATGGCCGTTTTCCCTGCGAATGTGTCGGCTGGCCAGGAGTTGCACCCCTCGAAGTTGGCGGGGTCAACAGCGGCTGCAGTCACCAGGGACCAGGAATACACATTGCCAGGTTCCAGAACGCCGCCAAAAGAGGCATTTGCAAAGGCCATCTCTTGCACCTCGGGTGGCACTGGCTCAGGGGCGGTGATGCTCAGGAGGCCTGAGGCAATACTGCCGGTCGTGCTGCTGGCGGCAACTTCCATCGCCGTCGGGGAGGAATCCCAGGTGTTGGAGTAACCAGGGCCTGAGTTACCGGCCGAGTGCGAGACGAACACGCCGGCATGCCAGGCCCAATCGCGGGCCACGGCCACACCGTCGGCCCAGGGCATGACGCCGGAGTAGCCACCGAAGCTGTAGTTGATGACGTCGGCGCCGTCCCAGACGGCATCTTGATAGGCCATGATGATCTCGGCGGTGAAGGCGCTGCCCGAGAACTCGCTGGCCGTCGGGTAGCCGATGCGATAGCTGAGGATCTGGGCCTTCGGCGCCACACCGGAGATGGTGTATTCCAAACCGGCGACGTTGGCCACGGTGTCGGCGTTGCCGGCGGCGGTACCCATAGTGTGCGTGCCGTGGCTGCTGCCGACCGGGCCAGGCCAGGCACCTTCATCGCCTGCTAGCGGCGGATCCCAACCGCGGAAGTAGGCGCGAGCACCGATGACCTTCTCGGTGGTGTAGCGGGCGTCGCCCTTCGGGTAGCCCGGCGGGTAGGCGTAGCCGGTTGGATCGAACATGGGGTTGGGCGCATAGACGCCAGTGTCAACGCTGGCGACGATGATGCCCTCGCCTGACATATCCTGGCCGCCCAACTGGTCCCACATGGCCGGCGCATCTATGAGCGGCAAACTGGCGTACATGTCCGGCACATGCACGTAGTCGCGGTACACCTGCTTGACGCCAGGTAGCCTTCGCAGCTGGCGCATGGTGGCATCGCTGTCATCAGGTACCTGCAGCGCCATACCGTTGAAGACGACGCTGTAGCTCAGCTCACGCAGGTTGCCCTCAGAGTCACGAAAACTATCTACCTGTGCTTCCGGCATCGCCCTGGTCAGTTCCGTCTTGAATGCTTCCTGCTGGCTGGCCAGAAAGCCCAGGTACTCCTGAGATGCTGGAGTGTTCACATCGAGCCGCGCCCCCGCCCCAGCGAGAGCTGCCGCCTCGGCGCTGCGCCAGTGCCCTGCCAGTGGTGCATCCACGAGCTCCACGATCAGGCGGCCAGAGGTCTTCGGCAGCGTTTTGGCGCGCCCATCGGTTTCTGGGCCTTCCACAGCCACGGCAGGAAGCGCTGATACGAGCAGAGCCAGTAGGACGACCAGGCTCACGATATTCAATATCCGTTTCTTCATCATCGGTCGTTTTGCCTCCTCAAAGAGCTAGGAAAATGGGTTTGCTCATTCGCCATAGGACTGCAAATCCTGTTGGAGCGAACAATGCACTCGGCTACAGCGCATCGCTGTAACCGTCACATCAACTGTTACCACAATGTGCGTCACTACCTCCTTTTCCACATTCAGGACAGATACTCACGTCTGCCCCTTGCTCCAGCGGTTACGGAAAGCCGCCCTGTTCCTCCGTCATTTCGCTTTCGAACAGCAAACGCCAGCGACAGGACGCGACGTCCCGCGTTGGCATTACACACGGATTCCTCCATGCCAATATCAATACCAGGTGTGGAAGCTGTCAAAAGAGCGTGGCATGAGCGTCTTTTCTCCCTCAACGTGTCCGGTCTCCTCGAAGCGAAGTTTGCTACCAACAGAAGCGATGGTAACCAGACAGCGAGAAGCACACTTATTGTAACCACAATGCCCACTCTTGTCAAACTGGCCCTTGCGTGCTGGACCCCCTTTTCGACAGATATACCCAGAGCAAAGCTTGAGGGTTCAAGATGGCACTCGCCAGAGAGAGCGACCCCGCTCCTCAGGTGGAGGAGGAGCGGGATCGAGATGTCTGGAGTCGGCGCGAGCCGCCTAGGGGGTGATCGCCAGGTTGGTGATGCGTCCTTCGCCACCCTCCGGATACTGAGCGGCAGAGATGAGTCCCACAAGGCCGCCCTCGGCAGCGGGTGCCAGAATGTAATCGGCCAGGGCTTGCTGGTAGGACGCACCCAGGATGAAGAAGTCGTCCCGGCCCGGTGGCCCGCCGAAGTATTCGTCGCCGCCGCGCGCCAGGAAGTCCACGATGGCCACGTTGATGTCGCGCGCTGTGGGGGCGATGGCCCCGTCTTCGATCATCACCGTGCCGTCGTTCAGAGCGACGTAGCTGACCCTGTTGCCCGCCTCCAGGCGAGAGTCGTAGACGAAGCTGAGGCCTGCGATCTGAGCGAACCGCCCGGTGCCCGAGCCTTCTGTCTCGCCAGCCGCGTTGATGCGCGAGACCGCGTTCTCCAGCAGCGCCTTGAGGTCCTCAGGGGTTACGGCGGGTACGATAGTGAGGAAGTTGGGGAAGGGCAGCATGTCGAAGGTGTGGAGTTCGGTGATGTCACCCGCAAGGATGATACTGTCGTTGCGGATGCCGCCACCGTTGCACATGGCGATGTCGGGAGCAGGTGCACCGAAGTCAGCGTGAAGCTGAGTGGCCTTCCATAGGAAGGAATCGGTGATGAGGTTACCCTCGTTGGTCTCCCGCGAGCGGATGAAGTTCCTTCGCGCGTCGAGGCCCACTTCGGAGGCGGCAATCACATTCTCCGCCAGGCCGGCCACGAAGGCTGTCACAGGGTCTTCGACCTGTGCTTGCACATCCGGATCGGGCTCGACCGCGTCGGGCTCCGCACCGCCAGCCACCCGGATCGGCCCACCCCCAAAGGAGATGAGGTATCCGTCGCTGTCAAAAGCGACTTCCAGGTCGCCCAGGTACTTGTACTGGCCGGATGTGGTCACGACGGGAACGCCGGCACCATCAGCATTCTGGACGACGATGGGATAGGGACCGTAGATGTCGCCCTCGTCGCCAGGCACGAGCAGGTCTCCCGGGTTGGCCAGCAGCTCGTCGCCGCCGCCAGCGATCATGATGTCCACGCCGCTCAGTTGCGGCGCCAGAGCGATGTCCTCCTCGATCCCCTGCAGATGGCTGATCAGGATGATCTTGTTGACCCCGGCCGCCTCCAAAGCGTCTATCTCCGCCTGCACGGCTGCCGGCACATCCTGGCCTACCACCACGTTGCGCGGGCTGGAAATGAAGGTCAGGTTGGGTGTCGTCGCACCGACGATGCCGAACTGCTCATCCCCTGCCTCGATGATCACACTTGCCGCTATGCGGCCAGCGTCTTCCAGCGCCTGCAGCCGCGGCTCGGCCGTGAAGTCGAGGTTAGTGCTCAGGAAGGGCACCTGCGAGGCGGTGAAACCTTCGATGAAGTCGGCCAGCGTGTCCGGCCCGAAGTCGAAGTCGTGGTTGCCGATGCACATGGCGTCGTAGCCGATGAGGTCCATAGCGATGGAGTCGTAGAAGGGCACGCCCTTCTGCAAGCTCGCCGTCCACTGTGGTCCGGCCAGGAAGTTGTCGCCTGAGGTGACCAGGAGCAGCGGATGCGTGTCACCCACCTCGGTGCGCACCCGATCCACCACCGACGCGAAGCGGGCCACTCCGCCGAAGTCGCCATCGGGCAGCAGGTCGGACTCGCCATCGTTGTTGTGCAGGATGGTGAGGGGATACACGTGGATGGCCCTCGGTTGATCGTCAATCAAAGGATCAATGGGGTTGTCCACCGAGGTGTTCTGGGCCTCCGTCCAGTCAATGACCGGCTGGCGCCACTGGATGCTCGTATCGTAGCCGTAAGGGTCCTGCTGACCGAACAGATAGCCATCACCGCCAGCGTACATGAAGTCGTTGACCAGGACGTGGTAGGTCGCCGCCATGTCCAGCGGTGAGCCATCGGCCAGTGTCACCGAGTCAATGACCGTCTGGTCATCCTCATCGTAGTGATAGGTGTAGGTGAAACCCGCCACCGCACCGCCACAGCATTCCAGGTTCTCCACCAACTGGGCGCCGGTGATGGCACAGTCCACGATGCGGTTCTCGAAGGGGAGCACGCCGACGATGTCGCCCACGGTGATGTCCCCGGGGTCGATATCGGCCCGGAAGCCGCCCCAGTTGCTGATGGAGAAGTCCGCGGTTCCGTAGGCCCAGAGCCAGGAATCGAGCACGTAGTTGACCTGCTTCCACGATCGCCTGGGCAATCCCGTTTCCGTGTAGCCGATGACCTGTCCCATGACTTGATCGGTCTGGTCCTGCCAGTAGTCCACAATGGTCTGAACCTGGGCATCCGGCACCACGGGGTTGCCCTCGTCGGTCACATATTCGTTGAAGATCACCTCTTGGGTGTAGTCAACCACGTCGTAGGTGACTGGGTCCAAGACGAGCTCTGTCCTGCCGTAGGCTCGCATGGCCCAGTGGCTCTCTACGATGAGGGTGTCGCCGACTTGCCCGACGAACGTGTCGTGGCAATGGCCGCCCTCCATCAAGGTGATATTGAGATCGCTCACCGCCTCCGCCAGAGGCACCAGATTCGATGTGCATACGTGGGCCTCTACAATGATCAGCTCCGCCCCCTCGGCCCTCATGTTCGGAACCTCGCGGCGCAGGGCTTCCTCGTAATCGCCGAAGTCCAGGTCGGTGATGTTCTTGGGGTGAGTGGTCCAGGGGGTGCTTGTGGTGGTCAGCCCGACGATCCCTACATTGACGCCATTCACTTCCTTGATGACGTAGGGGGTCATGAAGTCGGCCAGATTGGTGGTTCCCTTGTAGTAGATGTTGGCCGAAAGGAAGGGAAAATCGGCCTCGGCGATTCGCTCGTTCAGGGCGTCACGGCCGAAGTCGAACTCGTGGTTGCCGATAACGGATACGTCGTAGCCCATGGCGTTCATCACTTCCACCATCGGCTTGCCCTCGAACCAGGTGGAAATGGAAGGGCCCGTCCAGTTATCGCCGGCGCTGAGCAGCAGGAACCCGTCGGCCTCTGGTGCGTAGCCCTCGATCTGTGTGAACCGGCCCATCAGGTTGGCTGCCCCGCCCTCGGTGATGGGCGACCCCCAGGCCGCATAGGGCTGTAGCCATCCATGTTCGTCGTTGGTGTGCAGGATGGTGATCTCTACCGGCGGCGTGTAGGTGACCTCGAGCAGCGGGTGCGGCGGCCCGGCAGACTCCCAACTGAAGTCCGAGGCGA
>DFBV01000236.1:2592-2919 GCA_002366755.1 Anaerolineales bacterium UBA3071 | reverse complement strand
GGGATCGCGGCCCAACTGCTGGCCCAGGGCGCTGCCAATCACCACCCAGCCGCCTTCCGTCTTCTCGGCAGCGATGTGCTCCAAGAAGGGATTGACCGCCTCTAGTGGGCCAGCGCCGACGGCCTCGCCGATGCGCCCCAGCAGGGGGAACGGCGTGCGCTCGGCGAGGACTGGGGCCAGCAAGCCATAGGCTCCCTCTGGGTTGCCAGTTTCTACAAGCACGGCGATGCACTGTCCCAGTTGGGTGGCTTCGCGGGCGTTCATCTGATCATCCTCGAATTGGACGCTGACAAACGCGGAGGAACACGGATTGGGTCTCTTCTTACC
>DFBV01000236.1:0-2420 GCA_002366755.1 Anaerolineales bacterium UBA3071 | reverse complement strand
GCAGAAGTGACACATGGAGCAGGCTTTCGAGCCTGCCAAGCAGCCTGGAAAGGCTACTCCACGTGCGGCTTTTGCCCCCATGCATTTCAATGTTTCAATGTGCGTTGAGCACAAGCCATGCAATCAGCATTATACGAACAAATGTTCGGAATGTCAAATCGCTGCCGGGGCGAACGACCGTTCGCCACTACGTCTCCAGCAACGCCCGGATCGCTGCCTGCTCCTCGTCGGGCAGGGCTTTCAAGGTTTGTTTGATGATGCGGCGGGTGGAGCGGCTGGCATCCGCGGCGTGGCGGCGCAGGTAGGCAGCCACAGCCGCCAGGTCCCGCTTGCCGATCTTCCGCAACGCCCAGGCGACACCATCCTGCACCTCCCGTGCTTCGTCGGCCATCACCGCGTCGAGGATGGCGAATTCTTGCTCCGAAGGCTGATAGGTCTTGGCCTGGGTCAGGCTGATGGGGACGATCACGCCGAAGCGGCGCGTCCACTTGTCCTCGTCCTGCACCCAGGCCTGGCAGCGGGGCAGCACGGCCTCGGGGTGACGCTGCACGACGTACCGCAAGCCGAAGCAGCCCAGTTGGTCGCACTCCTCCCAGTTGCGGATGCTGCCCACGAAGGAGGCGGCCACCTCCAGTGTCTCCGCCCACTGCCGCTTGCCCAGACGTTCCAGTATCTTGGCGGCGATGACCCGCTCGTCGCGGGAGCCATTGTGCCACAGCCGCTCGACCAGAGCGAAGGCCTCCGCGGGACTCCGCTGGCCCCACTTAGTCAGTTCAGCGGCGATGATACGCAGGGCGGAGATGGGCACACCGTAGCTTTCGCCCATCCCGGGGATGAACCGTGCTGCGCCAGCGGCTTGTTCTTCGCCGCCGAGCGAACGCAGAAGATCGTGCAGTCCCTCATCGAGAGACTGGGGCTCCCCCGCCCGCTCCAGCAGCCCGGCCACCTGGGCACGGATCAGGGCCTTGTGTATCTCAGGCATGTTTTGCTCTTCGTGGTTAGTCTTCTTGCCGAGTTTGCAGAGACCTTTGCAGCAAGGTACTACTGGGGAGATCGTATGCGCTTGCGCAACCACTCCGTTCCCAAACCGAATCCGATGAGCAGCGCTCCGATGATGAGGAGAGCGATGGGCATCCCGATCTTATCGGCGAAATGCTCGAAGTTCACGTAGATGATCAAGAAGAGGAGAGAAGCGGCCCCGCCGTAGAGGAAAGCTTGCGCCTGTCGTTTCACGCTGGCAGCGATGAAACCGATGCTGGCCGCAAAGGCAATGACTTCCAGCATCGTTTTCTGCCAGGTTGCATCGTAGCTTTCTACAGCCATGATGAAGGCGAATGATAGAATGGTCAAGGTTCCGAAGATGCGGGATACCCTCACCAGGCCTATCCCCTCCCTTGTCCTCAACCACTCCGAGAGCGCCAGCCACAAACCGCCAACCGCCATGCCAATCGCCAGGATCAGCAGATTTTGATAGAAGTCATCGAAGGATGGAAGGACGTTGAACAACCAGGTGAGAAATGAGAGCAGGACGGCGCTGCCGCAAAGATGGAAGGCGATGCTTTGAGTGATGCTGGTGAGCAGGATGAAGGCTACTCCCGCCAGAGCTGTGGCCAACAGGCAACTCACCAGCGACAGGGGATCGCCAGGACCCAACTCGCGCCAATCGAGGTAGCCCAGCTCACAGAAGGTCACGCCGAAGGCCCTGATACTCAGCAGACAAGCTCCCAACCACAGGGCCTGCGCCCCCCGCCGCAGCCGGCCGCTCTCCGAGCCGCGCAGCCACCAACCCAAGCCCAGCATGGCCACCGTGGGGACGACCACCGAGAGGATCCTGCCCAGGCTCCCCAGCGCCCTCCAGTTCAGCCCCACCAGGAAGGCCAGCGCCAGAAACACCACCAGGCTGCCCAGGTAAACGAAGATCTCATTGGCCTTCACCCCGCGGTCTGGCGACACGGGCTCACGCTCCGCCTCCCTCCGCTTGAGCGCTTCGGCTTGCTGTGGAGAGATCAATCCCTCTCCCACCCACTCGTCGATCTTGCCTAGCAACGATTCTTGTCTGTCCATTGTACGCTCCTGACGCGTTCTCCTGATGACCCTCCCCGGCACGCCGCCTCTTCGTAGCGCATTATGCCACGAATTCGACGTTTTGTCAACGGGTGTTGTCGTTGTCGTCTCGGGCAACTCACTGCCGGACAACTTCTGAACACGAATGCCACGAATGGACAAATCCCACGAATTGCACTGAGGCTTGGGAGACTACCTCTTGCTCAAAGGGGACGATAGTCCCCGTATCTGATTAGCGTGTAAGCATCGCCCACTACATCTGCAGGCGTGGACTGTCGTCCACGCCGAGCGCCACGCGAAGTCCCAAAGGGCCCAAACGCAAAGAACACTGATTTCTTGGGAGAGGGGCGTTGTTG
>DFBV01000266.1 GCA_002366755.1 Anaerolineales bacterium UBA3071 | reverse complement strand
ACCCGCTTGGCTTGCTCGTAGTCCGCGCCGTTGTCTCGCAGTTGCGCTGCCAGCCAGAAGCCTGTGTGGTTCCGGCTTCCGTTGCTGGCCCGCTGGATAGCCATGGCCAGGATCTGCTGGATCAGCTTCTCGTCAGCCATAGCCAGCACTGGCGGTAACGCTCCTGCCGGGAGTTCTTGTCGCCTCTTGACGCCCAGGCCCAACCCCTGTAAGGTCTCGACCACGAGGATCTGGTCTTGGCGATGCAGCCATCGGTACGGCTTGCCGTTCGGATGGATGCTGTGAGGAGCTACGATGTAGCCCCCCTCCGCTTTGACCTCCCCATAGGCGAAGACCGTACTGGGAACCTCGCCTGGGACCAGTAGCCACACATGCCGGCCGCCCTCTCGCCCCGAGGCCGAGATCCAGGTATTCATAGCGATCTCGGGGTGATCGGCCGCCCAGCCGTCGAAGCCAGGACGGTCGAAGTCGAGCACGGCCAGGCTCAACCCTTCCGGCCCGCTCACCTGGCCACAGACCACGGCCAGGTTGCGCTGGCTGTGCCCGAACCATCTGCGCAGGTCGGGCACGCTGGGCTGATGTGCCTGGTACGCTTTCCATGTCCCCGCGGGCCGCTTGCTGCGCTCCCGCAGGGGGATCACGCAGAGACCGGCAGCCTGAAGGTCAAGTGCTGTTTGAAGCATTTCGAGCCTCCTTCACTAGTACCGAGAGCTGGGCAAGCTGCGAACCGCGGCTGGCCCCAGGGCCAACCCGCAGGAGCGAGGCCAGCACTCGACCGACGCCTGGTCCCGGGGGGATGCCCAGAGACAGGACGTCGTTGCCGTCCACCTGAAGTTGCCCGCGGTAGAGCGGCTCACGGGCCGCTTTCCGCAGCGGAGCAGGGTTGAAGCCACCCTCGGCTAGTCTCAGGGAGATCAACTGCTCGACGACCGCGGCCATCTTTGCCTCTGGTGTATGCCGGGCCACCTGCAGCAGGAACTCCCGCTGGTCGCGGGGTGCACTGCGGGCGTGCCAGGAACCGTCACGCGGGATGTCGCGGTAGAAGGCTGCTATCCGCAGCACGCTGTCCACGAGCCGATTGGCGCAGCACAAGCCACGCAGGTCTGAGGCTGTGCTCGTCAGTGTCATTTCCGCGTAGTAGGCCATGAGTCGCAGGCGGGCTTGTCCCTGATCGCTTCCGGCAAGCCGTGCGCCGCAGGCCCGCATCACTCCCCGCTCGAAAAGATCAAGATCGTGAGGATGCTCGGATCGCAAACCATGGCCTCGCTGGCTGTCCAGGGAGGGCAGCAGGGAGCACAGCAGATCGAGTTCTGCCAACGTGACGGGGGCGTACCACCCATCAGCGTAGCCCAGCATCTTGAGGAGTTCGTCGCGGCGTCGCTCTGCCGAGACCTGGGAGAGCTCTCCGGCGTTCTGCCGGATCGCCCGTTCCAAGCCACTCTCGACCTGCCCCCCGATGTCCATAGCCATACGTGGTGCCCGCAGCAGGCGCAGCCAGTCCTCCTGCAAGCGGCGATAGGGATCGCCTACCGCCCGGACAACCTTTCTCCTCAGGTCGGCCAGCCCCTTGAAGGGGTCGATCACTTGGTCGTCGATGGGGTCATAGGCGATTGCGTTGCAGGTGAAGTCTCGGCGGGAGAGGTCGGTGACTAGGTCGTTGGTCCAGACCACCTTCGCGTGGCGGCCGTCACAAGCGACGTCCCTACGAAAGGTGCTGACCTCGAACGGTTTCCCGTCCAAGAGCACCAACTGGGTGCCGTGGCTCTCGCCGTTGTTACTGGCGACGGCGAAGCTGGGTCGCGAGGCAAAGAGCGCCCGCACTTGCTCCGGCGTGGCGGACGTGGCGATGTCTTCATCGGTTCCGTTCACGTCCCTCTCGGAGCCAACGTGCCGCATCCAACCTCCCACCACCACGCTCTGGTGTCCAGCACCGTGGAACACCTGGTGAATGGGGAGGCTGAGCGGCGAGGGGATTGAGGTTATCATGGTGATATGTCCTCCTTGCCCTGTGAAATAGATGATGGCGATATGTCCTATACTATCGTTTTGTCTATTTCACAGGGCGGGTTGTCTGGGGAGAAGGACACACCGTTGCCCCACGAGGGGGCTAAGCGCGTCCCCCTCCGGGGGTTGGGGTTGTCTGTCAGGGGCCGGCGGTGTAGCGCCAACCCTTGCTGGTGTTGGGCAACCGCTGCCGCACTTGGGTACGCACCTTCCGTCCCAGCTTGCGCTGCCCGATGACCACCAGTCCGGCCTGGAGCGCCTGGGCTCTCTCGGTGGTGGTGCGCACCAAGATGATCCCTGTGTCCAAGTCGCCTCCCAGCTTGAAGTATGCTCCGGGCAGCAGCTCGTCACCCAGATCGGCTCGCAGCATCAGGTTCAGCGGCGATCCGAGGGCTCCGATGGTGCCCAGGGTACTCAGGTCGGTGAGGTTGATGGTTAGGATAACTCGGTCTTGTTGCATGTCCCTACTCCTGTCTGTTGTCTAAGTTGTCTTGCCGCCTGCGATCCGGCGACCCGCCCTGTGAAACAGCGATAGCAATGCAACTCAAGCTGTCGCTTTGCTTATTTCACAGGGCTTGCCCTGTGAAATAATGATGGCGACGTGACTCATACTGTCGCTTTGCTTATTTCACAGGGCCCGATCCTACCTGCAGTCTGGTAGGCCGACGTTTGTTGGGTTATCATCTCCTTTTCGTGTCTTTGGCGCTTTTCTGCGCCTTCCGTGTTTAGTCGTCACGTTCCCCTTCTCAGTCCAAAGACTGAGATCATCACAGTGCCATAATGTGGCGAAACTTCACCACATTGTAGCCGTCACAAGATGGGGTAGTGCAAGAGGCCGGGGCAGGAGTTGAACCTGCCTTCACCGCTCCGGCCAGGGTGTTAGGGCGCAAGGGCCTGTCTGTAGTGGCCAGTTGCGCCCTACCAATTGTCTGGGGGAAAGGGCAATTGTCTGGATGTCTCGCCGTGTGGAATACTCCCGTCAGCAGCTTTGTGGTCCGACTGCGAGCTTATTCCACACGGCTTGTCGGGCCTGTCTGGGCTGTCTGCGTGCAATCGACCAGGCAGGTGTCGAACCTGCTCTTGCCCCGAGGAGCCGTTCACCGAACTTCTGGTCAGGATGTCAATGACAACCGCTTGACAAAAGATGACAAAAACTTGGCAAAAAATGACAACCACTTGATGCCTCGATAGGGTAGGGGAATGTTGGAGCGCATAGGGGATGACCTCTCCCTATGCGCCCTAACAATTCACCAGTAGCCGCGGCTGGTTGCCACGGCCACTAGCCTCTCTTGCAGCTCCCGCATCCGGCCGATGGTCGCCTGGCGAAGATCCTCCACCAGGCCGGCTACTTCTTCCGGCAGCTCCTCGCCCGTGCCTTGCACTACGAGAAGCTGTCCGTGGAGCCCTATCGCCCGCAGTTGTTCATTCCAGCAGGCTGCCGCTCCCTCGTAGAGCGCCGTGCTGCGGGCACTTGCCCGCTTCCGGCCCGGATGGCCACTGAAGCGTCCCAGACAGCGGTCGCAGGACTTGTAGTACCCGCCTCCGCTGCGCCAGGGGCGATCCACATAGATCCTCCCCGTGCCCTTGCACTCGCGGCAGTCGGGGTAGGCGATATACTCCTCCCGATCCCGCCGCCACGAGGGGCATGAAGGCGGGTAGCTGATGCGCTGAGCCCCGTCAGCGCCGTATGCCTTCACCACACGCGGGCCTTCTCGTTCGCAGGCATAACACAGGCCCGTGTAGGTGCCGGCGTACAGTTCCGCCGGATGGCCGCCGTCAGCATTGAGCGGCCTGCCGCAGCGCTTGCAGTTGTGCTGCGGCAACATGTCATCCCAGTTCATGGTTGTCACGGTTGTTCTCCTGTTGTCTGTCATGGTTTGTTAGGGCGCATATCAGGCCTGTGCCCCACCCTATGCGCCCCAACGGTTCATCAGTCCACGTCCACCAGCAGCCGCCGGTGTAGCCTTTCCTTCCACACCAGCCACGTCTTGTCCTTTCCGCCGAAGTAGCCTCGGATGGCCACGATGCCCATCTTCTGGCTGGCAAGCTGGATGGTGTAACTGATATCAGAAGGTGACCAGCCGCCGTGGCGTCCGTGCGTGATGATGCACGCGTAGCCTGGATCATCGAACGCCTTGGCCACAAACCCTCGCCACTGCAGAGGGACGTTGGACCAGGTGATGTAGCCCAGATGTTTCATGGTCCGGGCCTCCTCGTCCTGTGGCGACCATTCCTCGATGCCCTCCTTCTCAAAGTGGGCGTCGAGGTAGAGGTTGGCCTGCCGGTTTCGCTGTTCACGTACTTGCTTCATGGTGCCACTTCCAGCGTGGTCACCGGCCCGGCCCGCTGTTCCAACCACCAGAGGTGGGCCCAGGCCAGATGCCACTTCAGGCGGCTTATGCGAGTCTCACTGCGCACGAAGCGCCTGAAGCGGACCAGTCTCCACAGTATGCTCAGAGGGCAGTCGAACTTGCTACAGCAGCGGGCGAATTCCAAGAAACGACGGCGCGTCTCGTTGAGTGCCACCAGCACTTGCTCGTCGCTGGTTCCCCGAGCGGAGGCTGCGGCCCTGAAGAGATTGAAGCCGGAGTGATTGGTCACGCCGTGTTGTTGCAGCTCTTCATGGCTGAGGAAGGCTGGCGTGTGCCGGACCTGGAAGTTTGGCTGGGAAGGAACGAGGAGGTAGATGATTCTAGGCATGGCCCACCTCCCCTGGCTGTTGCATCGCTGCCATCACCTCAGGCGACAGCATGGCCATGCCGTAGGGCTTGATCTCCCATGACTCCAGGCCCATGGCCAACAGGTCGGGATCGCAGTGAGGACAAAAGTCCCCCATCGGCCCCTCGACCAGTTCCGCCCCGCAGATCTCGCAGGAGCGGGGCTGGAACCAAGCCAGGGCATCGAACCACAGCGCCTCTATCTCCTCCGCGTCCGGTAGATCGGTGGAGGGGAGATCTTCTCTGCATTGGTTTGCGTTGTTGTCAGGCATGATGCCTCCTTTCGCTTTTGGTGGGAGGAGACAGACGCCACCCACAGAGGGGTCAGGTCAGTCTGCCCCCTCCCGGGGTTTGATCAAAAGTTGGCGTTGGTCACCTCGTACTCGCAGCCGCAGATGCGGCAGATGTACACCTCGCGCCAAGAGTCCTACGCATCTCGATGAGCCACGAGGCTCCGCTGTTGCACCGCGGGCAGCGATAGCTGCAACGCCAGAACTTCTCGGCGCCACAGCGCAGGCAGCCAAGAGACCTACGGCGAAGCTGCTCCAGCGTGGGTTTCACGGGCGGCAAAGCATGGATGGCGGCGTAGCCGCTCCTATCTCCCTGAGCCGCTTTGCGCACGTGCTCGGCCCACAGCCGGGGATAGTCAATGGTCGAGGTACTCCGGATGTTCTCCACACTCAGAGCAGCAGAGCCACCCTTGCTTCTCAATGGGCTCGACCCGCTCGCCACAGTGCCAGCATTGGCGTGTCATGGCCGTGTCTCCGTTTCATTCGCTGACGTCGCGCCGGCGATCTTTTCGAGCACTGCTAGCGACAGAGCGTGGGTTTCGAGCCAGTCGTCGCCGGCAGAGATCTGCCAGCTGACGTGGGTCTTGGTCACTGAGATTTGCGCCCAGAAGGGCAACGTTCCCTCTGGGAGGGGGCACTCCTCATCGGGAGTGACGATAAAGTCATTCCCCGCCATGAGTTTCTCTGTGAGGCTGGCGTCATCGCAGTCCTCCACCAACACAGGTTGCCAGTCCCGTGGAACGCGGAAGGTCACCGCCAGCGCATCGCTCGGTAGCGTTTGAGCGACGGCCGATTTCTCCAAAAGCCAGACCACCAGGTCGGGAACCAGGTGGACGTAGGCGTAGTCATACGCCCACTGCTCTTGGAGGAACTCGGAGATGAAGGCGAAGGCCTTAGCCATAGCGCACCTCCTCCTCTGAGATCCCCAGCACAGCCGTGGCGAGCTGGAAGTACGTCCACTCCTCGGTGGAGATGCCGTGCTCAGCCATGAACTCATCCCTGCACTCGAAGTTGCTGAGATCGAGTTCCATGACCTCCGTGCCGATCTCCCTGGCCAGGTCACGGGCCAGTTCGGAAGCGGTGGCCAGGATGTTGTAGCCGTGTTTCTCGGAGAGATCCTCGATGTAGACGATCCGCTTGCCGAGAATGACGATGCTATCCTCTGGCAAGGTGATCAGCCGCACCTCCAGACCCAGGGTCGGGGCGATGACTGGCTCCCAGCCCAGCTCCTGCTCGCCGCGGCGGATAACCCGCATGACGGTCCGCAGGACGCTCTCCGGCTTGCAGTCACGGCCACGCCTGCAGGCGATGTGGATCGTGGGAGCGCCCTTCTCGATGAGCTGGCCGCTGACCCCGCAGCGCACCCGTCGTGTGGCGTAGTTGTGCGAGGGGATGATGGCAACACCACAACGGTTAGCCATCGCCCACCTCCTCCCTCAGCTCCAACGCCTGCACGTCGCCGATGTCGTCTTCGTGCTCCTCGACGTAGCCCTGCATAGCCAGGCTTTGAGCGAATTCGGAGCGTCCCAGGCGCAGTAGTGTGAGGGCGTGCTTCAGCCCCCACATCAAGCCCTGCGCCTGGCCGTCCGCCTCTGCCTCCTGGGTGTCGTACCCAACCCAGTCTTGGGCCTCGCGGCCCTTGGCATAGGCGTTGTGCTCTGCTTCGTACGTAGCCAGCAGCTCAGCCAGGCGGGTGCGGGGGTCATCCTCTCCCACGGCGGCGTCCAGAGCGGCCCTGATGGCTTGCTGCACGCTTCCCTCCACTGCTTCGCGAAGGCACTCGTTGGCGGACTGGAGCACGCCGTTGCACTTGGGGCAGAGCGGGCAGCCGTCGTCGGTCTTGGCTAACCCCTGTATCTTTATGGGCTCGTACTCTGCACCGCAGTTGGGGCACTGATGCGGCTCGCCCCACCGGTCGGCGTCCCAGAAGACGTCGCCCATCGCTTCCACAGCGTGGTAGGCCAGATCGGTGATCTCCTCGTCGTCCAAGACAGGGTGGAGCACCATGGGCACAGAGGTAAGCTGGACGTCGTGCTCGCTCTCCGAGGCGTGCACGGGGTCGAAATCGTACATGATACAGAGCCGCTGGTAGTTCGCCTTCGCCACGGCCTCGTTGACATCTATGACCACCTCATCCACGACGCCGGCGAAGACGCCGACTACCACATGCACCTTGGTTGTCTTCATTTTTGTCTCCTTCTGTTGTCTGTTGGCAGCGACGCTCTGGGCGCCGCCCGCTGTTGCCTGTGGCCTCACTGGTCCATTAGCCTCCCCCCGGCCAGAGAGGAGCGGAAGTTGTCTTGTACCACCAGAAGCTCTGGTGGACCAGCCCTACCTGTGCTGTCCGGTAGGCCGACGTTTCTGCAATGTTTGTCACCTCCTTGTGGTGTTCTGTTGTGGCTGTCGGCTATTCGCCATCATCTATCGGCTGATTGTCGTCACGTTACCCCGCCCTCTCCCGTAGGAAAGGGGTCGTCAAGGTGTTGCGTCACAAGATAGGGTGCGTGCAAGATGACCAGGCGGGCCTCGAACCCGCTCCTCCTCGCTGGCGAGACGTTCGCCGAACTCCTGGTCTGTGGTGCGATCCAAGGGGCACGCACGAAGGCGCGCCCCTTGGATCTGCGTTCTTCTCTCGACCTACGTTGGGTGTGTCATGTGTCAGTTCCAACGTAACTGTGG
>DFBV01000146.1:7383-8503 GCA_002366755.1 Anaerolineales bacterium UBA3071 | reverse complement strand
TCGCAAGCGGTGATGATCATGGTCATTCCTGAACTCTCCTGGGTCGACGCAGCACCACCTGAAACTGACTGTCCAAGATCTGGAACTCCGGCCTTGGCAAGCCTTGCTCCCGCATTAGACGGATCATCCGCGGGATACCGGTGCCGATTCGGCTCACCAACCCCAACCTGGCCAGGAAAGTGACGATGATAGGATTGCGTTCCACGTGGATGCCCAGCCGAATGTTGTCCAGAGTGACTGTGTTGGGTAACCGTCCGGGATTGATGACCTCCACGCGGTCGTCGAAGACGAAGACGCGAACCTGGCCGCGAATGGTGTAATCGCGATGGGCGATGGCGTTGGCCACGGCCTCACGGAGGACGAAGGGAGGGATTTCGTGCTCGTCGTGACGTCGAAACCCGCGGATCTGTCCGGATACAGTCATGTGAAGTTTCAAAAAGGCCTCGGCCCCAGTGATCTGCTGCTCCAGCGTGCCCTCGATGTCCTTGCGGTCAACGAAGCTCTCACCCATCTGTGTGCCCGGGAAGCGCACGGCAGTTACCTCGGCGAAAGGCAACCAGGCCTGAGGCCGGCGTCCAAAGAGGAGCACCCCCGCCAGCGTCAATTCCTCCTCTCTCATCAGCTTAAGGTTTCTGAGGAGTTGAGCGAAAGGCAGTTCCATCTCATCCACGGCCAGGCCATAGAAAGATTGAAAGGCCGCTTCGAAGTAGGGCCGGTCCAGATCAGCCAGACCTGTTCTTGACACCGGCAGTTCATCTGGAAACAGATCAAAGGTCGCCTGATACAAGCGCAGCAACTCTTCGCGACTGGCTTGGCGTCTGCCAGAGGCTGTACGGATGTAGTGCACGCCGCGGTTGGTCCGATAGGGTCGCTCCGGCCCCTTGGGCACCCGCACGACCAACACCTTCTGTGCCTCGGCATCCGCCTTCTGTTGAAAACAGACCAGAGGAGGCTCGACGTTGTGGTGGCATATCTGATCTATACGTTGCATCAAACGATCTGGATCAGTTACACCGGTAATCCGTCTGTCTTCAGCCACACCCAGAATCAGCCGTCCACCATCCGTGTTAGCGAAGGCTACGATGGTGGCCGCGAGGTCATCAGAATGGGCAGATTCCTC
>DFBV01000146.1:970-7327 GCA_002366755.1 Anaerolineales bacterium UBA3071 | reverse complement strand
TGAGGCCTTGTCAATCTCAGTGGATGTTGGGAGGTCTGGCCTTCTACCCCACGAAGCCGCTTACAGCTTCTTTATCCTTATCCTCGGTCTCTCTGCTCAGGCGGTAAGGCGAGCTCGAGCCTCTCTGAATGCGTGTAGACATCCATCCGCTGACCCCGCACGTAGCCGATCAGCGTGATGCCCCAGGCCTCCGCCAGCGGCACCGAAAGGCTGGTGGGCGATGTGCGGCTGGCCACCAGCACCACCCGCATCTTGGCCGCCTTGTTGAGCATCTCTGAGCTTATTCGGCCCGTGGACAGCAACAGCTTCCCCTCGGTATCAACGCCTCGGCGCAAGCACTCGCCCCACACCTTGTCGATCGTGTTGTGACGCCCCACGTCCTGCGCCACCGCCAACAGCGTCTCTCCGTCGCTGAGCGCCGAGGTGTGCAAACCCCATACGCGGCCGTGCAGCGGCCCAGAACGCTGCATGAGGTTCATCAGTTCGACAATACGGGCCGACGAGACACGCAGAGAGGAGACGATCGGCTCGTGCGCTCCCGACAGATCGTCGAAGGTCACACCGCCGCTGCAGCCGGAGGTCAGGATGCGCCGCTGAGGTAGCTCCACCTCGGGCCTGACCAAGCGCACGTTGACCAGGCCCTCGTCCAGGCAGACCCTGAGCAGCGCTACCTCCTCGGGTTTGCCAATGATCCCCTCACCCGTCAGAAAGCCCATCACCAGATCGTCCACGGCGATGGGAGTGCACATCAGAGTCGCCAGCTCGCGGCCGTTGACATAGACGGCAAGCGGAGTCTCCTCGATAACCGTCCGCTCAACGGTCTCCCAGCGATGGCCCCTGATCCGGGTACAGGAGACCGAGATCGCCCCCTCGATCACGCTAGTGTCTTTCCTATCATAGAACCTGTGAATGGAGCAGAATCTCCCACCAGTGTGCAGTCCTGCGAGGACGTGAAACGTGAAACGTAATCTAGCCTCACGTTTCACGTTTTGCCTTTCAGGCCAGTAGCTATGGCCAGGCACGCCGTCGGGCACGCCGCCAGATCCACCAGAACAGCACCGCTAGCAGGAAGAGCAGCACGATGGCTGCCAGGATGGGCACGACGATGGAAAGCACGCTGGTGGTGGCGGATACCACGTCCTCAGCCACGCTGACCACAGGGTTGGCTGCGCCGATGCTGGCGCCGGTGACGAAGGGACGCGCCGTGGACTTCGCCACATGCACGCCCCCCGCCACCAATAGCCCACAGATCATGGCCAGCGCAGGATGGACATCGCTAATCACGTTGCCGCTGGCGGCGAAGAGGACGGCCCCCGCCACGGGCCGCACGAAGGTCTGGATGGTGTCGTTGATGCTGTCTACGATCGGGAACTTGTCCACCGTCATTTCGATGGCCAGCAGCACGGCCAAGACACCCAGCACCCACGGGTTCTCCAGAGCGTTCCACGGCTCCTGCAGCGTGATCAGGTCGGTGAAACGGGCCATCAGCCCGACGACCAGCAGCGGCAGGTAGGCGTTGAGTCCTGCGGACGCGGAAAGGCCAAAGGCGGAGGCAACACTGCTAATAGCCTCGATCATTGTGCTGCACCTTCGTTGTATTACCAGATATGCGGGGACGTGAAACGTGAAGCGTAAATTCTCACCCTACGTTTTACGCCGGTTCTGACAATCGGCCGGAGTGCAGACGCAATCCTCTCTCCGGCCTCAGAGCGGCTCCACCGATTTAGCCTCCGCCTCCCGCCCCACCTGGCCGTAGAGATGCGCTTGGATCACTTCGGACAGGAATGCCGCAGCGGGGATGGTGACGAAAAGGCCAATCACCAGCGCGATTGTGCCTACGATGCCACCCAGAATGACCAGAACGAACCCGGCCACGGCGACAATGATCACGGTGATGATGATGTTGGCGATGTTGTCGCCGAGGAGCCGAAAGATCTGGCCGAACTCGAAGCCCGAGCCGAACTCGCCGGTGCGAGCGAAGCGGAAGGTGATGACCGGCTCGATCAAGGCGTAGGCAACGCCCAGGATGAAGGTCAGACAACTGCAGCAGACAGAGATGGCTATCCAAAGCCACTGAATGTCAGAGTTCTCTGACAGCACTGCAGGTACGCTGGAACCCACGCTGACGATGATCAGGGGAATCGCCCAGATCAGCAAGATCACGAAGAGCTTGAGGCCGCGCATGAACAGATCTCCCCAATCAACCCATTCGGGCAGCGGCTGCTCCACGCCGTCCATGACGTTCTTGATCAGCACCACAGTGTAACCGGTGACGATGATCAACGGGATCAAGCCGATCAGCACGATGGAGAAGATGATGCCCAGCAGCGTCAGGCCCGTGCCGATGGCAACCTTCTTCAGCCAGTCAGGGTCATCGAAGATGAACGTGAATGCCTTTCCAATGTCCATGTTACTACTCCTTTCCTTTGAGAAATGTGAGAAGGCCAAGATATCCTCCCAGCCATCACGACTGGCAAGCGAATGCCCTGTCCAGCAAAAACATTATACCAAAGGTTGTGGCCCGCGGCAAGTGCACGTGGTCAACCGCGGTTGACGAAGAAGCGACTTCCTGAAAGACAAATGGACAGAGCATTAGGCGGCGCGAGACGCGATGCGGGTTGGGTGAGGCGTGAGAGATCGGCGTGGCAGTTGGGTCACGGTTCAGGCATCACTTGTCACAAGGGCAAGCCAAGCAGCCGGTTGAGGGCTTCCCTGCCCAGGTTGATCAGATTGACCTCGACCAACGCGGCGGCCAGGCCCAACAGCCACAACGGCGCGGCCTGCCGCCAGTTCGCAGCCGTTCCCTCCCGCCGCAGCAAGACGCTAGCGATTAGCGTGTTCACCAGGCTCAGCATCAGTAGCTCCCCACCCACACTGGACAGCGCCAGTGGATAGTAGAGCCAGGCGGCCTCACTTTGTGCCACAACGCCCACCACCGCCAGCGTTGCCATCAATAAGCCCAACTCCCCGTAGCCGCGCACCACCTGCTCATCCCAACTCTGCGCCCACAGCGTGAAAGCGACAATGGGCCTCACGATGACCATGAGGGCCAGGCCCTGCAGCAAGCCGCTGATGAGCCGCAGGAGATTGCTCGGTTCGTAGAGAAGCGGAGACCCGGTAAGCAGCGCAAAGTAGGAATTCAGGCCGTCCAGGCCCCAGAGAGCGATGAAGACAAAGAGAACCAGCAAGATTCTCAGTGGAGGCAACTCGTTCGCCCGCCCCCGCCCCATGATACCCAGCATCACGTAGGTGACAAGGACGCCCAGGTAGGTGCCCGTGCAGCGAGCGCAGAGGGGGAGCCGCCGTTCGCCGCAGAAGAAGCTGTGCTCGACCAATTGCCCGCACACCGCCCGTGCCAGATGGTCCAACCGCTCCGGCACCTCCCCGTGGGGCAGCAACAGCGTCACTAAGATAACAGCCAGGGCTAAGGCCACGAACAGCCGGTTCGGCCAACGCCGCGCCGAGAGTGCACTTTCCGCGGGAGCGGAATGCCACTCCGAGTCGGGGGAAACCGGAACGGCAGGGCGAGGGTCCACAGGGTTCTCAGAAGACAAGTGAGACCTCCACAAGTCCGGTCAACACGACGGAGCGATTATATCACATTCTCTCTCGTTTGCCTAAACCACTGACTGAAGGTATAATGTGCACAGCACTTTGGAGGAGTCTGCATGTCCAAGACAACCCGTGTAGCAATCGCCCTGTTGCTGCTCTGCCTGCTGATCCTGGCCCCGACCACCCCCGCCGGGCTGGGTGCATCGTCGCGGTCTCCCCTGGACCCTGCCGCCCCCTACGTCCGCGGCGAGATCCTCGTCCAGTGGCGGGATGGGGTGACAGCAGCAGCCGCCCGCACCGCTGTCATGGCGCAGGGGCTGACAGTCTTGCAGGACATCGCCTCTCTGCGTGTGGCCCGGCTGAAGGTGCCTTCTGGCGAGGAGCGGACCCACATCGAGAAGCTGCGCCAGCATCCGCTCATCGCCCTTGCCGAACCCAACTACCTGGCCCACGCGGCCGATGGCGATAGCCTGAACCCCAACGACACGCACTGGCTCAAGCAATGGAATATGCGCTGCATCGAAGCACCTCCAGCGTGGACGCTGACTACAGGCAAAGCGGAGGTCATCGTTGCCGTGCTCGACTCCGGCGTGGACACAGGGCACCCTGACCTCGGTGCCAGCCTGTTGGCCGGATATGATTTCGTCAACAACGACGCTGATCCAGACGACGACTACGGCCACGGCACCCACGTGACGGGTATCCTCAGCGCCCAACTGAACAACGCTCTGGGCGTTGCAGGAGTGGCACCGGGCGTCAGCATCCTGCCTCTGAAGGTGCTAGACGACCGTGGTGAGGGCACCTACGCCAACATCTCGGCGGCGATCCAGTACGCCGCCGCCAATGGCGTGGCCGTCATCAACCTCAGCCTGGGGGGACATGCCCACTCGGACATCATGGAACAAGCGATACACAATGCGCATGATGCCGGCGCACTGCTGGTCGCCTCGACGGGCAACCAGGGTCAGAGCAGCATAACATACCCGGCTCGGTACGCGGAGGTTCTGGCTGTCGCTGCTACCGACCAATACGACTGGTGGCCCTCCTACTCCAACTGGGGGCCAGAGGTGGACCTGGCCGCGCCCGGCGGCACGTCGGTGGATCAGGTTTGGAGCACCTGGCCCGGCGGCTACGGCTGGGAACACGGCACCTCGATGGCTGCTCCCCACGTGGCCGGCACTGCGGCACTGATCTGTAGCGTGAACCCCGCGCTGACCCAGGATGACATCGCCGACATCCTGCGGCAGACAGCGGACCAAGTGGGGCAGTTTGACTATGTGGGCGGACGCAACAGCTACCTGGGGCATGGACGAGTCAACGCCCACGAAGCCGTGCGGTGGGCCTTGCCGCCGATGCTTGCCGTCGAGCCGGAGCAACTGCTTTTCCTCGGCGACAGCCATCACGCTCCCACAGCGCAACGGGTATGGCTCAGCAACCAAAGCTATCAGCCATTGCAGTGGCAGGCGGAGGAACTCACCGGAGAAAGCTGGCTCAACCTCGTGCCGCCCCTCAGCGGCAGCATCACCTACGACGATCCTGACAAGCTCAACGTGCTGGTCTCCACAAGCGGACTGAGCTATGGTGTCTACGAAGGCAGCCTGCGCATCAGCAGCTGTACACCGGACGCTCAGGGAACCCCGCTCACCGTTACCGTCTTCCTTTCGTTGGTGCCGGAATTGACCCACCTGTATCTGCCAGTTGCGGAGAACAACCGATACGCACATTAGCAAGCACGCGCCTTCCTGGCTTTTCGTCCGTCATCACGTGATGGACACCCGCGCGTCTATCGAGAGTCCGAGTTTCGAATCAAGGAGGGATTATTAAGATGAAGAAGCGACTTCTGCCTAGCCTCGCCCTGGCTCTGATGCCTGTTGGCCTCGGCCTGCGTACTGGGAGCCAAGCGCTGGAAGCACGAAGCTCGAAGGCGGCGTCCTGGCTAGGCGACTGGCGCAGCGGCGGCCCTCGCGGCGGTACAGCGCCGGCCATCGCCCTATCGCCCGAATACGGCACCGACGGCCTGGTGTTCGCTGGCGGCGGCCAGGAGCTTTCCGGCCACGGCGACCGCTTCGGGAAAGGGCTCTTCCGCTCCGATGATGGCGGCCAGACCTGGACGTTGAGCGGAGAAGGGATCAACACTACATACAGCAGCTCGATCAAAGACGTGGACATCTCCAGCCACTGGCCCAGCGACGGCACCCCCTTCGTCGGCACCTGGGGCGGGATCTTCCGCACCACCGACTGGGGCGCAAGCTGGCATCGCGTGGCCGAGGAGGTGCTCTGCAATCCCGGAGCGGCGACCACCGTGGCCATGTCTCCCGGCTACTACCTGGATGGCATCGTTCTCGCTGCTGGCGGCTACGGCGGTCTCTACATCACCGAGGATGGCGGCGACCAAAGGTGGGATCGTTGCACCCGGAACAGCACTCAGGAGGAAGTCACATGAGCGGGTCTGGTAAAGTCTCTGCTTCTCGGTTGGTTATCATCGTTTGCTTTGCCTTGGGCACCATGGTCGGCGCGGGCGTGTGGACGAGCACACTGAGCGCCGCGCCGGATACGGGACGGCAGCCTAGCGCGGCCATGGAGGTGGTGCCTCCGGCGAGCAAGCCGGGCATCTACGCTGTGGCGGACAAGTACGACTTGGATCGCGTGGCATACCATCTCACAGGGGGGTATGAGACGTTCAGGTGGGGTGATATAGAAACCGCTCCGGGGGTCTACGACTGGTCCGAAGTGGATAGCTGGTTGAACACCCAGGACGGCCTCGACAGGGCTGCTGGCTTCGGTATCACCATGTACAATGGGCGC
>DFBV01000146.1:0-918 GCA_002366755.1 Anaerolineales bacterium UBA3071 | reverse complement strand
GGCTTATTCCCAAGTATTGGAGTAGCACCCTGCTGGACGCCTACAGCGATTTCGTGCAGGCGCTTGGCGACAAGTATCGCAATGACCCTCGGGTGGAGCTCGTGTCCATCGGTACCGGGAGGTATGGCGAGACCGCAGCTTGCGATGGCGATGACGTGGGCGTCCTTGCAGGGGCAGGGCTTACCGAAGAGCTGTGGGTGCAGACTGTGAAGACCATGACAGACTACTACGTTGCGGCCTTCTCTGACGCTGGTCAGCTCAAGAAAACGCTCATGCAGCAATACGCCCCGTGGACATTCAGCAATCGTGAGAGGAGAGACATCGCTGGCTACTCCGTGGACAATGGCGTGGGGCTTTCCTTCAACGGTCTCTACCCAGACGACGAGTACGCTGTGGTTGGGGAGCAGAGCTCAAAGCCTTGGGTGGGCAAGTATGACCAGATGATCGACCCCGTGACGCTCGAACCCAGCCTGCATTTGCCCTTGGCCTGGGAGACCTATGAGTACATGCTGTGCAATCCCATTCAGGTCTACTGGGGCATGCTCAACGGGTTGAACAAGCACGCGGACTACTTCCGGCTGAACAGGGATCTGTTCAAGGACGAGAAGACGGGTGTGGACCAGACCGACAACATCGCTATCTTCGGTTGGGCCAAGGAGTACATGGGGGTGACATTGGACAACCCCGAGCGGTACACCCCCAGCGTCTGGGTTGCCATGCGGGAACACCGGCTTCCCTGGCGGACCTGCTACCAGATCGAGAGAGGCTGGCCTGGTGACCAAGGCTCCTACTATCCACAGTGGGGCAACTACAGCTTCTGGCTCTATCAGGATGACGATGTGCCCGGGGGCCACACGCTGGTGGAGACGAACGATCCGTCCGTCACCATCGGCTTCGGCAACTGCCCGAACCCTTACT
>DFBV01000069.1 GCA_002366755.1 Anaerolineales bacterium UBA3071 | reverse complement strand
CCGCCCTGGCCCCGGCCAGCATCCGTCCCGCCTCCGCCAGCGCTTCCTCGATCAACTCCACCATATGCCCTGGCATTCCATCATTGATCTCGTGGGCCAGCACAATCAACTCCAAATCGTGCAGGGGCGCAGGGGTGCTAGGGAGCGGAGGAGAATGCGCCTCTGCTCCCTGGCTCCCTTGCTCCTCTGCTCCTCCGCTCCTCCGCCCCTCTGCCCCGTACATGTCCACACCATACTTCAGCAGCCACGGGTCCTTGGGCAAGCAATGCCCCCCAACCCCTGCCCCCGGAATGTGCATATGTCGGTCATCACGGGCGTTGATCAGCCGTCGCAACTGGTACACGTCCACTCCCATCCGCTCGCAGGCCAGGGCCACCTCGTTGGCGAAAGCGATGTTCACATCCCGGTAAGAGTTCTCCACCGTCTTGGCCATCTCAGCGGTCAAGACGTCGGTGGGCGTGATTTCCTTCTTCACGATGTGACGGTATAGATCCACCGCCCGCCGGGTGCTCTCCTCGTCAATGCCGCCCACCACCCGGGGCATGTTCACCAGGAAATCCAACAGCTTGCCCGGCATCACTCGCTCGTATGAAAAGGCCAGATGGAAGTCCTGACCAGCCTGTAGGCCGCTGGCCTCTTCCAGGATGGGCTGTACCACGTGCTGCGTCGTGCCCGGCGCTACCGTGGACTCGATAATGACCAACGTTCCCGGGCGCAGATACGCGCCGGCCTGCTTGCTGACTTCCCGAAGCGACTCGTAATGGGGAACACGGTTCGCGTCCGTCGGCGTCTGCACATCAATCAGGACCACATCGGCTTGCCGGCACACCGAATAATCATCGGTGACCCGGAAGGTCTTCTTCTCCACAGCCACGCGGTGGATGAGTTTCGCCAGCCCGGGCTCATCTCCTTCGAAGGGGCTCTTCCCACTATTCAAGCACTTAATCTTCCAGCCGGAACGCTCCGACCGCCGCTGGACGCCGGTCACGCGGAACCCCGGCACATCGGCCAGCAGTGCCGCGCAGGGGATGCCCACGTAGCCCATGCCAACGACAACAATGCTCACGGCTTCGGGTTTCACGCTTGCCTGCCTACTGCTTCATCGCCTGAGAAGCCATGGCCCGTTCGCGTGCTTTCACGGGCTGCCGCTCCCCTTCCAGATACTCGATCAGGAACGCCACACCCACCGCCATCATCAATCCCACCACGGCTGCTAGTGCTGTATTAGTCAATGTGCGCGGCGCCACCGCCACCTCGGGAACCGCGGCACTGCTGCCCACCTGCGCCCGATTGGCGGTGTCCTCGGCAGCAATGCGGGCCTCCTCCAGTTTGCGCACCACCACATGGTGGGTCTCCTGCGCTACATCGCGGGCTTGCTCCAAGTGACTTTGTCTCGCCCGCAACGACTCGACGCGCCCCTGCACCTCTTGCAGCGAGGGGCCTAAATCCGCAAGCCGTCCATCCAGATCTACCTGCTTTGCCCGCAGGTTCTCTTGCAACGTCTCCAGGTAGGTCAAGGCCTCCGCCACCGAACGGTCTGTCAGAACGTTCGTGTCACCAAGCTGGAGTTCTACTGGAATGGAAGCCTGGACATTAAGAGATTTCAAAGAAACACCCAATACTGCCAGTTGGTCATCAAAGGTGAGGGGCGTCGTTGCCGGTTGCTCGCCCAATTGCGCTCGCAATGTCTCCATATCCTGCAACAGCCCTTCGATGCGTCCTTGCTCTGCCAGGTATTGAGCCTCTAAGGACAGCAGTGAAGAATGCCGGGCTTCCAACGCCGGTAACTCATTCTGCGCCTGATAGGCAATGAGGTTCTGCTCCGCTTCGTCCAGCTCCTCCTTAGCGTGGCCCACCTGCTCCTCGAAGAAGCTCACGTTCTCCCCACTGATGCCGTAGACACGGTTGGCGTGAAGCACGAAGACACGGGCCCAGGCGTTGGCCATCTCGGCTAACAGCGGCGGGTTTGTACCCCGCACCGTCAGTATCAACAGGCTGGGGTCGCGGTCCGCTGTGGCCTTCACCATATCCTTCAGGCCTGCCAGCGTGCGCTGTTCCGCCGGCAGGACCTCTTGCATTTCCGCCAACACTTGACCCAACACCTCGTCACCCGTCGCCAGCGCGGCCAGGGCGCTTCCTCCTATCGTCATCTCTTGCGGAGTCTCGATGCGCGGGTCGAAGTTCAACACGTAGCGCGGCTTCCCCACCACCACCAACGCTGTGGCCTCGTACGTTGGCGCTTGCAGCTTGCTGAAGAGGAAAGCACTCGCTGCAGCCAGTACCACAGCGATCAGGATCAGCGGCCAGCGGTGTATCAGGACGTTAATGTATTGACGGAGGTCGATTTCTTGTTCGTAGTCACCATCGGGAAATCGAGATTCCATTGCATAGAGCCTCCTATCCTCGTCGATCTCTGAGTGCGCCGGTGCGGACGGGTTCACCGCAAGAAGATAGCAATCACCATTTATACCACGATGCTCCAGGGCACGCCAAATCCAAATCAGCAACACCAGCTTCGCTCCACCTCAGTCGCCCGCAGGGCACTTCAGTGGGCAATTGGCCAAGTGGCTTGATTCATGCAGAACCACACGGGATTCTACCTCAGCCACCACTGTTTGTCAACTCCTCCAGCCGAGTCTGTGCCCCCCGACGAAGTTGGGTAGGAGGATCCAGCTCCATGAGCCGCAGCCAGGTCCCAATAGCCCTTCCCATCATCTGGATTGCACTCAATCGCCTGCTCGTAGAAGGCAATCATGTCCGCACCCTATGCCCCTGCTGTCGTCGTTTATGTCAAACGGCGCACATTCCCGACCTGTGGCCCCAGCAAACTCGCTATGGGCCTACGAGTTCTCACGCCTTCTCTTCTGCGCCCAGCGCACTTGGTTCAACAGACGCTGGCACACCTCGCCGCAACGAATCCTCCACGGCAAAGGTCGCCAGTGTGGTGTAGACATATTCCTCGAACGCAGTCGGCGCCGGGCCTCCGCTGCGAATGGCAGTCGACAGCGTCTCGATCTCGGCACGATGCCCCCGGTCCACGCTCAGCCAGTTGCGGATGCGCTGTTTGCGTCCTCCGCGAGTGAAGGTCGCGGCCTTGAAGTTTTCGATGACGCCCACCGCCCCACCGCCAAAGACCTCCACCCGCTCCCGAGGATAGCTCTTGTCGCCCCCCGCCACGTAGACAATAGAGCCGATGGCGCTGTTGGCCATTCTGAGCGTGATGGTCACGTTGTCGCTGGGTTGATAGCCTCGTGCCTTGATAGTCTCGGCATAGACCCGCACGGGCACCGAACCACTCAGGTACTGAATGAGATCCACGAAATGGCACACTTCGCCGATGATGCGCCCACCACCTTGCTCCGGATCATGCACCCAGTGGTCACGCGGCACAAACCCAGCGTTCACCGTGCAGTGCACGGCCAGCGGCTCGTCCACCTGGGCGAAGCGCTCCTTCAGCCACCGTGCAGATGGCGAGAAGCGCCGATTGAAGCCGACCATGAGGATGGGGGGAGGCGAAGAGCAAACACCCTCGGCTTCTCCTCTCCTTCCAGCCTCCTCGTACACTTCAACTAGCTCCTGCAATTGCTTGACATTGAGCGCCAAAGGCTTTTCAACGAAG
>DFBV01000110.1 GCA_002366755.1 Anaerolineales bacterium UBA3071 | reverse complement strand
TTTTCCAGGGACGAGGCTGAGCAGGAATGTACGTTTTGAGCTTTGAGCTTGAAGGTTTGCCCCTACTCTCTCCTGCGACGGCGCAGGGTGTCGTAGACCACGGCGAACACCAGTACCAGGCCCAGGATGATGTCCTGCACGTAGGACGAGACATTCATCAGCACCATCCCGTTCTGCATCACGCCCATGATCGCCGCGCCCAGGATGGCTCCGAACACCGTTCCCTCGCCGCCGAAGAGGCTGGTGCCGCCGATGACCGTAGCGGCGATGGCCCACAACTCGTAGCCCGACCCCACCACCGGGGTGCCCTGCCCCAGGCGGGAGGCCAGCAGGATGCCTGTGATGCCGGCCATCACGCCGCTGGAGGCGTAGCAGAAGAAACGTACGCCATTCACGTTGACGCCCGAGACGCGGGCCGCCTCAATGTTCCCGCCGACAGCATAGATGTGACGCCCCAAGGTGGTGAGGTTCAGTATAAGGGCCGTGATGAGAGCCACGACCACCAGAACGATGAACATGATGGGGATGGAATGGAATTTCCCTTGACCTAGCACCAGGAAGGGGTGGCCGGAGGAGAAGACCACAGGATAGCCGCGAGTGAGGTAAGCCCCTGTGCCGCGGGCCATCAACCAGGTGCCCAGGGTGATAATGAAGGGGGGAACGCCGATCTTGGCGATGAAGAAGCCATGCCACAGCCCCACCGCCGCCGACAGGATCAGGACGATGAGGATGGCAGGAATCACACCGAAGGAAGCGATTCCAAAGGCCCCCTTGAGGATCAGCCAGGCCACGATCACCCCCGTGAGCGCGGTCATGGAGCCCACCGAGAGGTCAATGCCGCCGGTGATGATCACCAGGATCTCGCCAATGCCCAGGATGCCGAAGGTGGCGATGAAGCGCATGATGATGGCCAGGTTGGCTGGCTTGACAAAGACGCCCGGATTCTGCCACCAGAAGTAGGCACAGAGGATGACGAAAGCGATCAGTACGTTCAACTCCCGGAAGCCAACTCCAAAACGGGCCCGCTGCCGCGTTCGGGGAACAGCAGCAACAGAGTTCGTTTGACTTGCCTTGGTCACAGATACCCCCTTGAATGAGCAGGATCTGCTGTACCGACGTGAAACGTGAAGCGTAATTCCACTCTGCACATCACGTTTTACGCATTGCGTTTACGAAGCCTGCCTGGGTTCGCGCAGGATATCGTACAGCACCAGGGCCACGCAGCCCATGACGCAGGCATCGAAGCCATGCGCTGAAACCTTCACCTGAGGTAGGTCTTGTGGCCTGACCCTGGCCCGCTGCTTGATGGTCGCTTCGATGGCGGGCAGCAGAAATTCGCTGGCAAAGCTCAGCACTCCGCCAAAGACCACCAGTTCGGGATCAAAACTGTTGATCAGATTGGCGATGCCGATGCCCAGATACTCCCCCGTTTCCTCCAGAGCTTGACGCGCCACCTCATCGCCAGCCTTGGCCGCCTGAGCGATGAGGGAGATGGAGATACGGCGCAGATCATCGTTCACCAACTGGCTGACCAGGCTGTGTTTCCCGCTTTCGATGGCCCGACGCACTCGCCGTATCACCGCTGTCTGACTAACCAACGTTTCCCAACAACCGCGGTTGCCACACTTGCACAGTTCACCATCGGGAATAATGGTCATATGGCCGATTTCGCCGGCATAGCCACTGATGCCGCGGTAAAGCTGGCCATTGAGGACGATGCCCCCTCCCAACCCGACGCCCGCTGCCAGGTAGACGAAGTCATTCACCTGCCGTGCGGCACCGAAGTAATGCTCCCCCATGGCTGAGGCGTTGGCATCGTTGTCCACGAAGATGGGGACATCAAACGTTGCGGTAAATTTCTCCCGCGCCGGCACGTCACGCCAGCCCAGGTTGGGCGCGAAGATGACCATGCCTGAATCGGTGTCTATGAGCCCCGGTATGCCTACGCCAATACCCAACAGCGGGCTGTCCCCATCCGGAGAAACGTGCGTTTCGTAGTGGTCAATGGCTGTGTGAGTGGCGTTAATGGCCCTATCCAAGATGGTCTCGGGAGGTTGATCGGGATTGATCTCTTCTTGCCATCGCCAGAGGACATGGGCGGTGAAGTCGGTCAAGATCACTAGAATAAAGTCCACGCCGATCTCGACGCCGATGATGTAGCCCGCCTGGGGATTGAGCTCCAACATCATGGCTGGCCGACCGCCGCCAGACCGGCCATAGCCTATCTCGCGCACGAACTGGCGGTCAATCAGCTCCCGCACCAGGCTCGATACGGTGGTCTTGTTCAGACCCGTCCTGGCTGCCAGTTGCGCACGCGAAAGGGGAGCCGCCTCGCGCAGCGTGTTCAGGATGATCGAGAGGTTGATCTCCCGCACAAGGGCTTGATCGCCAGTGCGAAAACGGTACGCCAAATTGCCACTCCTCTCGCAGAAACGCTGGAGCAGTTAGTTGGTTGGGTCAACGAACTGATTGTAGTCCAGATTCGCCGAAAAGTCAAATCCCCGTTTGAAGATAAGGCATCATTTCTAGGGTTGGCGCAACGCTTGCGGGCGCGTTAACAGCCTATCCGAAAAGCCTGCGGAGGCGGTACCGCCACACCGTGCGGCCCGGCGGGGGAAATACGCTCGCCGATGGGGACGGTCTGCCCCATCTTACTTCTCCTTGAAGTAATCCTCTGGGTACGGCGCCACCAGCGGCGCATCATCACGGATGGCCATGCCCAATACCGCATGACCAGGGTAAAAGTAGATGCCGTGCGAGCGGCCGATGACGAAACCATCGTACTCGGAGCGCAGCAGGCCGTCGCTCAGCGGCCGACCCCACACGTCGCACACTTTGGCCACCGGGTCGCCGGCATTCACCAGATCGCCCGGCTCAACCAGGTGCAGCACCACGCAAGCCTCGTTCACACGCGGGGTGCCGCGTCGCCGCACAGGAAAGCCAGGGTCCACCACCTGGAGGCCTTCAATCGGTTCCGGGTCGCCATCCAGCATGCCAGCCCAGCGCATCACATTCCGCGTGCCGGCGGCCGAGGCAGTCACGGTGGCCGGATCCGGCACTTCGCCGGTGCCAAGTTCCACGGTGAAGGCAGGGATCTTGCCCACCAGCAAGGCAGCCGCTGACGTGGAGCGATGCAGCTTTTCCTCAATGTACTTCTCGACCGGGAACTCGTTGACGATTGTATGGCCGTAAGCGCAGAGCATTTCTCCTTGCCTTGCAGCCAGGGCTTCGGCCTCTGCCTTGTGGCGGTCCGCGTCCTGGTCGGCGCGGTACATCACCCGGTCGCGGAAGGCAAATGAGATGGAACCAGTCCAGGCATTGTGGTAGTCAATCAGGTAATCGGCGTTGGCAACCATCTCCTCGAACAGTCGCTTGTAGGCCCTCTCCAGCGAGGAGGGCGGCTCTTTGTCCGGGTCCGGGGGTTTCTCGGGTTTGCCGTCGGGCCACAGCCGGTTGGGGTCTTTGGGCGCGTGATAAGGTTCGCGCTTCATAGTGCGCAGGCCAGCCGGGTTGAGGGCGGGAATGGCGACCACAGTCCCCCTCAGCCGATCCACCAGGTCCTGGGTAATGAGTTTATAGATCATGGCCGGGCCGCCATGTTCGGGGCCGTGGATACCGGCTGTGAGCCACAGGCAGGGACCATCGGCCTTGCCCTGGGCGATGATGACTGGCAGAAACTCGATGTGGCCGGTGGGGTGGCTGAGCGCCTCCCACCGGCCATATTGAATGGTACCTGATTTTGAAGTAACGGTTCCGAGGGTGATAGTCTTGGACATGGAAAGAGATCTCCTGTACGGGCCATGTGGAACAATCCGGCCTAGCAGGCAGGCTCAGTGAATCACAAATCCAAAGCAAAAGCGGCGGCTCGACTGAACTCGCCGAAGTCTCCCAGCCGCCGGTCCGCTGCGAAACCGTGATCTGCTGAGGCTCACCTCTGGGTCCGGGGATCCAGGGCGTCCCGAAGCCCATCGCCCAGAAAGTTGATGGCCAGCACGGTCAGCAGGATCAACATCCCCGGAAAGAACCACATCCATGGCTCGGTATCCAGGTGGTGGTAGGCCTGATCCAGCATGTTGCCCCAGGTCGCTGTAGGCGCTTGGACGCCCAGCCCCAGGAAGCTGATGTAGGCCTCGGAGAGGATGGCGCTGGCCACTCCCAGGGTCGCTGAGACGACAATGGGGGCAATGGTGTTGGGCAGGATGTGGCGGGAAATAATGCGCCAGTTGGGTGTGCCCAGGCACTGAGCGGCGGTGATGTACTCGCGCTCTTTGAGGGCCAAATAGTTCGCCCGCACGATTCGGGCCAGGTACATCCAACTGGTCAGGCCGATGACACCGATGATAACGATCACGCTGCCGCTGAACGACCGTCCCAGGAACTGAAATGTCGGGATCTTGCCGCTGAGCATCTTGCCTAGAATGATTAACAGGAACAACTGGGGAGTATTGAACATTGCCTCGGTCATGCGCATCAAGATGCTATCCACTATGCCCCCGTAATATCCAGCGATGGCGCCGACTGAGGTCCCTACGCAAACCGAGACTAGCACGGCCAAAAACCCGATGATGATAGATATCTGGCCGCCGTAGATCGTCCGGGCCATGATGTCACGCCCGGTGCCGTCCGTGCCGAAAGGATGCGCCGCCGTCGGCGGCTGAAGCGTGATCGAGAGATCGTTACGGTTGGAATAATCTTCGGTGAAGACCAACGCTCCAACGGTCACGTATAGCATGATCGAAAGCAAGAGGCCCACTCCCACCATGGCCATCTTGTGGCGGCGGAAACGTTGCCAGGCCAGTTGGACCGGAGATTGCGGAGGACGGCCGGTGGGTGAACCATCTTCCCAGGAAATATCGTTGGCGGTAGCCACAGCAGTGTCTCAGTCGTAATGAATGCGGGGATCAAGGAAAGTATAGACAATGTCGGTAATGATCTGAAAAACGACCACAGCCACAGAGATGAGCATCAACACGCCCATCAGCACGGGGATGTCTGTATCCTGGGCGGCGTTCCAAAAGAGCCGTCCCATGCCCGGCCAGGCAAAGATGGACTCTGTGAGCACCGCACCACTCAGCAGCAGGGGCAGGTCCAGGCCTATCAGCGTGATCAGGGGCAGAGAAGCGTTCTTGAGGGCGTGTCGAAAGAGTATCGTCCTTTCAGTCAGACCCTTAGCCCGGGCGGTGCGGATATAGTCTTCGTTGATCACCTCCAACATACTCGACCGGATGTAGCGCGTGTATGCGGCGATGCTGATGATAGAGATGCTTGCCACGGGCAGAACCATGTGCCAGGCGACCTGTTCTATTGTAGGGCCAACCGAGAGATCGTACTTGCCCACGGTGGGAAAGTAGGGCAAGCCCCACTGTTTGAATTTCACGGCCAGGAGATACATCAACATCAGGGCGATCCAGAAAATGGGCATCGAATAGCCGATGAACGACAGTCCGGTGATGGCGTGGTCCGTGACCGTGTACTGCTTGAGGGCAGAATAAATGCCAATGATCAGGGAAAAGATGATAATCACAATCTCGGAGACGAGCATCAACAGCAGGGTGTTGGGCAGCCGTTCGGCGATGAGCTTGCTCACCGGCCGTTTTTCCATAAAGGATTTGCCCCAGTCGCCCCGCAGAACGCCCTTGCGGGAGCCCTTGACCTCGGCCACGCCGTCGCCGTCCAGGTCAATATCCATCCAGTCGTTGCCAATCAACCAGACGACGTATTGGACGGTGATCGGTTTGTCCAGGCCCAATTGGCGGGTCAATCGTTCGCGGTCCGACGAGCGGATGCGCCGGCGACCGCCAAAGGAAGCCAGGGGATCGCCCATGGCATTTGCCAGGACAAAGATCATGATGCTGATGAACAAAAGCAGGGGGATAGCCTGAAGCAGACGGCGGATAATATATCGGGTCATACACCCCGTCCCAAAGAAAGAAACGATAAGCAAGGAAGAGGAGGGAGATTATCTCCCCCTCCTCTCCTCTGGCATTTCAGGCAGACCTACTCCGCTACGTCCCACTCGAAGCAGTTCCAGAAGCAATCTGCCCCGGAGACCTTGATGTTCCCGGTCCGCTTGTTGATGGTCCACACGTCGTTGTCGTGCCACACGCCGAGCCAGTACACCTTTTCGCTCATGATCTTGCCGATGTCGTGGTACAGCTCGATGCGCTTGTTCGGGTCCATCTCAAGTGCCTGGGCCTTGAAGAGACCATCCAGTTCCTCGTCGCAGATCCCATACCAGTTGGAGCCGGCGGGATTCTCCTCCGAGGGGATCTCGGAGCAGAGCCAATCCGAGTAGTTCGGATCGGGGAAGTCACCGGTGGTGGACCATTCGGCGATGTCGTAGTTGCCGGTGGCGATGGGTCCATCCTCACCGTAGGAGTTCCACATGGTATCGTAGGAGTTGTTCTGGATAGTGATCCCGATGCCCACGTCGGCCAGATACTGCTGGGCCACGACCTGGGTCTGCTCCCGCACTTCGCGGCCGGCGGTGGTGGAATAGACGAGAACCAGCTCCACGCCGTCCTTGTCGCGAGTGCCGTCGCCGTTGCTATCTACCCAGCCGGCTTCATCCAGAAGCGCCTTGGCCTTGTCCGGATCGTACTTGTAGAGTTCAGCGTCTGGATAGGCGAAAGGCATCTCCTCCCAGAGGGTAGCGGGCGGGTAGGTTCCGCCGAACAACAGTTCCTCAGAGATGAGGTCAAAGTCCACGGCATAGGCAATGGCCTGGCGCACGCGCACGTCTTGCAGCGCCGGATGGCCGGCCTCGGCAGCGTTCTCTTCGGTGTTGAGATTGAAGAACCAGCTCTCGTTGTAGCCCGAGAGCACCGTGATTACATCTACGTCGGGCAGTGCTTCAATCGTGGGGATGTCAGCGTAGGATAGAAAGATGCCGACGTCGGTATCGCCGGTCTTGATGGCCGCCATCTGGGCTTCGTCGTCGGGCACGATCAGGATGTTGACCTGATCGAGGGTGGGCCGGCCGCGCCAGTAGTTGTCGTTGGCCTTGAGGATGATGTGGCTGGCCGCCTCCCACTCCTTGACGATGAAGGCACCGTTGACGACAGTGGGGTTGCGGTTCCATTCGGCGTCGTCCAGCGTTCCCTCTGCCTCAAAGACCGGCCCCAGAACGTGCTTGGGCAGGACGAAGTCAAAGATGGTGGTAGCCCAGGGAGCGAAGGGCTCGGTGAATTTGAGCACCAGTGTATGATCATCTGCTGCTGTGATGCTCTCCAGGTAATCAGCATAGGGCCAGGTGCTCTGCACGGTGTTCGCCGGGTCTATGATCATCTCGTAGGTGAAGATGAAATCATTGGCGGTCACCGGCTCGCCGTCCGACCATTTGGCCTTTTTGTTTAGCGGGAGGGTAATGGTCAGGCCGTCCTCGGAGATGAGGCCGTTTTCCTTGGTGGGGAACTCAGCGGCCATCTCCAACGAGGGCTCAAGATTGTCGTCCCAGGCCCAAAGCCCAGGGTTGAAGATGTCCAGGACAAGCAGGGAGTACCACATCTGCGTATAGGCGCGGTTCAGGCTATCGGGCTCCTCGAAGAAGGTCATGGTGACGGCCTTAGGCTTGGCCGGTGCCGGGGTGGCGGTGATCACCTTCTCTACGATCACGGTCTCCACCACCTTCTTCTCGACAGGCACCTCCTTCTCCACGATCACGGTCTCGATGACCTTCTTCTCGATCACCTGGGGGGTGGGCGCGGCACAGGCCACCAAGCCCGCGACAAGCATGGTCAAAACGACCATTGCAGCCAAGAGTTTCCATAGGTTATTCTTCATGATTCTCCTCCTGATTTGAGTAAGCTTGTAAGCAAAGGCCAATACGACACAGTAGCTCTCATAACAGTAAGCATCACCTCCCTTGGCAATTACATCATGCTGAAACCAGAACACAGGGTTGGCTTCAGTAAAGCCGGGTGGCTCTATGCCGAGCCATGATCAATCGCGATGGGTGCTTGGTTCGCCTTAAAGCCTATCCGAAAAAGCTGGAGAACCGACGCCTTGTCGGCGGCCCGCCGGGCCAGAGGCCCCAGGCCGGCGGCTGGGAGCAATCTTCACATATCTATTATAGCGTTAGACCCACAAGTTGTCAAACCTGAGTGATCGTGCCACCACCAAAGTTTCCCCGCCCGAACGGGTATTACGTATTACAAATGAAGCTTGCGCAAATGGCCTTGCTGGAATATTCTATAGGGCGTTGGAATTACGGATGTAACGGCTAGAAGGCCAATCGTATTGGCCGTTTGAGCCATAGACTGTTAGCACCCCCCGACGCCCAACGCGGTTGGCTTCGTCGTGAGCTCAGCTGAACGGGCTACTACCCCCTTATAGCCAAAACTTCAGAGGGCAACGCGCCCCAACAACGATCTTTAAGGAGAGCCAGACGATGACAAACAGAGATACCCCTGTCACATCAGCGAATAGCAGTTCCCTGGACCGCCTGGGTGCCGGTACGCTGCGCATGCTGGCCGCCGACGGCGTGCAGAAGGCTAAATCGGGCCATCCCGGCATGCCCATGGGCACGGCCGACGCCGCCTACGTCCTCTGGACTCGCTTCCTCAAGCACAACCCTGCCAATCCCCATTGGCCCGACCGCGACCGCTTCGTCCTGTCCGCCGGTCACGGGTCCATGCTCCTCTACAGCCTGCTGCACCTCACCGGCTACGACCTGCCGCTGGAGGAATTGATGAGCTTCCGCCAGTGGGGCGGCTGGACGCCTGGTCATCCGGAACACGGCCTCACACCAGGGGTGGAGGTCACCGCCGGGCCGCTGGGGCAAGGCTTCGCCACGGGCGTGGGCATGGCTCTGGCCGAACGTTGGCTGGCGCCGCGCTTCAGTGTGCCCGATTTCTTGGACGCGCGGAGCTTTGGGGCACAGATGGCGCGCGTGTACGATGGCGTGACCACCCGCGCTCTGGACGTGGCGTTTGCGGATTCTGTGGAGTGATGAGAGGGGCGTCGAAGTCCATACCGGAGAAAAAACCCGCCTCATTTGGCGGGCTCTTTCTTGACGTAGTCCTACCAGGTGAGCCGCACAGGAATCGAACCTGTAACCTACGGATTAAGAGTCCGTTGCTCTGCCAGTTGAGCTAGCGGCCCAAGTACACTGAATCTCGATGGACAGACCTGGGCCTCTGCCAGGGAGTCTACTGTCTATCGAACAGCACCATTATATCCGGAAATCCCTGCTTGTCAAGTTCAGAACATCTGGTTCCCAACCAGGGTCACTGGCGGTGTGGGAGTAGCTGGGCAGGAAGACGCTCACGATCAGCATGAGTGACAAGCCGAGAGCAACGAAAGCCCTCCTTCGCCAATACTCTGTTCTTTTCATCGTAGGCACCTCCAGGCGGGTTCCCCGTTTCGTGTTGATGTCAAGGCCAGGCCATATTGGACGCGGACAAACGCGGAGAACCACGGATTCTACTCGTATTCTTCCGTGCTGGTCCGCGGCCATCCGCGTCCTGTTCCCGCACAATCATGGTCTCAATGTGTGCTGAGCGCATCAACACAGTGGGGGGAGACTACCCACCTCCACTCATTCGCCTAATCATCATAGATCTGGAGCAGATGCGTGGCAACTCTGCTCCTGTCCGGTTTGTACTTCCAGAAGTATACGTAGGCATCGAAGGAAGCGGTCTCTCCCGGGTTCAAGTTATGGGGATCAGTGTGACGGTAATCGACGCCAATCACTTCTCCACTGTCATCGTACAGTGTCACATATGCCGCAATCCAGGTGCGCTGCTCATCGTATTGATTCCTTGTTTCGCCCACCACATGGTATGCATCCAAGCCGTCGAAGTGCGACGTGCTGTTGAGTATCTCAAGAGGATATGGTTGCTCAGACGTTGTGTCCCATGTGAGCGTGAGCTCATAAGATGCCCACGCAGGCGGATCCCGGAAAATGATACGAAAAGGCGAAGTCATGCCTGGGGAGAGCGTATCAATCATAGCATACGAGTAGCCGGTACCTGCTGCGTTGCCCGATGAGTCGCGAAGGGTTGCGTCAATCCTAACTAACCACACGTTCGAAGATGAGTCGTTCCGCAGCTCGCCCACGATGTACAGACTGGTCGCCCCTGCATACGGCACGAAAGCATTGCTGCTCGATACGACGACCTCTGGGGCAAGGGCCGGGGTTGGCGTGGCCGTCGGAGTGTGTGTCTTGGTGAGAGTCACCGCAGGCGTTGGCGTATGGGTTGGGGGTGATGTAGCGGTGGGCGTAGCCGTCGGCGTGGGCGAAGGAGCCAGGCCGAACTGCTTCATGAGCAGGGGCAGATAGAT
>DFBV01000141.1:7936-8225 GCA_002366755.1 Anaerolineales bacterium UBA3071 | reverse complement strand
CTGCCGCTTCGTTGGGAACGACGCAAAGGTCCACCTGAGGGCAGAACCAAGCGAGAGGCACACTGGCCCAATCGGTCACCACCGTGACGAAAGGAGCTTGGTTGCCCTCTTCCCGCAGGAAGCGCAAGGGAATGTGGTTGAGTAGGGAGTGGACGGAGATCACCAGGTCGGGGGCCTGCTCGCGCAGACAGCGGCGCACGGGCTGAACCAGGGGCATGCACAGCCGCATCATCCAAACCAGGCGTCGCTTGTCCTCTCCGAATCGCCAGATGGCTCGCCACAAGACAGG
>DFBV01000141.1:0-7868 GCA_002366755.1 Anaerolineales bacterium UBA3071 | reverse complement strand
AATCGTGGAAGAGATCTACCAGGACCACGCGAGCAGCAGGGGCCTGCAGGGCAAAGGCCTCCATCAGCGCCTCCGCCACGCTCCGGTGGCCGCCGCCGGTGGCGGAGAAAAGCAGCAAGACCTTGCTGTCGTCCATTCCTTTCCTGTCCCCGTCAGCTTCGGCGCCTGTCCGAACTGGACATTGGCGATTCTGCTCGTAGTGACGACTTCAGTCGTCCCAATGGGGAGAAAGCGACTGAAGTCGCTACTACGAACCCCGCATCCTGTGGTCCGTTGATGATCATGCCCTAGATGTAGACCTCATCGACCAATCAGCGGGTGCCCAACACCTCCACCGCCAGTTGTGCATACACCTTGGCCGCCTTGAAAACGTCGGCCAGGCGGATCTGTTCTTCGGCAGTGTGAGCGTAGCGCTCCACCCCCGGCCCGAAGCCAATGGTTGGAATGCCCGCCTGGCCCAGCGTATAGACGCCATCGGTAGAGAAAGCCCAGGTGGTTAGCCGCGGGCGGCGCCCAATGGCTCGTTCAGACGCCCGCAGCGCCGCGCGCACCAGCGGGTGATCCTCCTCCATCACCCAGGCGGGGTAGAATTCCCGATAGCGGCATCGGTAGCCGGTGTAGCTGGTCATCTCGTACTCGCTCACAGCCACCTCGGCCTTCACTCCTTCGCGGTTGATGATCTGCTGGATCTCGTTCAAAGCCCGCGCCTCCGTCTCGCCCAACGTCAAGCGGCGGTCCATGATCAAGTGACAGCGATCGGGAATAGCATTGCGGCTGCAGGCCACGGTCTCCAAATTGGTCACGGCGATGCTTCCCTGTCCCAAAACGGGATCGCTGAGCAGGCTTGGGGCCAGGAGTTCCACGCCAAAGATCACGCGGGCGGCGGCGTGCAGCGCGTTCTCCCCCTGCTCCGGAGTCGAGGCATGACAGGAACGGCCTCGGAGTATGACTTGCATTTCCATGCGTCCTCGTTGTCCCCGGCTCACTTCCAGATTCGTAGGCTCCCCCAGCACGACGAAATCGGGTCGCAGTCCTCCTTCTTCCACCAACACGCGCATGGCCAGCCCCTCGCTAGGCTCCTCCTGCACCACGCCCACCACGTAGAGACTGCCCGCCAGCGGCGAGTCAGCCTCGATCAAGGCCTTAGCGCCATAGACCATGGCCGCTATGGCACCCTTCATATCCACTGTGCCGCGGCCGAACATCACGCCATCCTCTATCTCGGCCCCAAAGGGGTCCCGCTGCCATGCCTCAGGGTCGCCGACGTCTACCACATCCATGTGACCATCGTACAGAAGTATCGGTCCTGGCCCTGACCCGATGCGTCCGACGACGCTGCCCATGTGGTCAGTGTACACGTCCTGGAAACCCACGCGACGCATCTCCTCCGCCAGCCGGATAGCTACTTCCTCCTCCTGAGTGGAGAGGCTGGGGATACGCGCCAGATCGCGCAGGAAGTTGATCAGGTCACGTTCGTCCTGGGCAGAAAAACGGAACATGCACGACGCCTCCAAGTGGTTTCAGGTTCGAAGGTTCCGGGGACGAAGATAGCAAGTTCGAAAGCCATTCCGGGTGCAAGGACCTTGAACCCGAAACTCGCAACCCTGAAACCCGAAACCCATTCAATACGCGCCTTCACCGAAGAGGGCTTTGGGGATGGTTTGCAGGAGAATGCGCAAGTCCAGTCCCAAAGACCAGTTTTCAATGTAGTAGGCGTCCAACAACACCATCTCGTCAAAGGGGATTTCGCTGCGCCCGCTAACTTGCCACAATCCGGTGATGCCAGGTACGACTTCCAACCGTTTCTTGTGCCATTCCTGGTACCGAGTCACCTCCTCGGGCAGCGCCGGGCGAGGCCCCACCAGGCTCATCTGGCCCCTCAACACGTTGTAGACCTGGGGCAACTCATCGAAACTAGTGCGCCGCAGGAAGCGGCCCACGCGAGTGACGCGCGGATCGTCTTTCAGCTTGAATCTGCGCCCATCCACCTCCCCGATCTGAGTCAATGTCTCCCGCTCCGCATCTGCCCCCTCGATCATGGACCGGAACTTATACATCGCGAAGAGCCTGCCTCCCTTGCCCACTCGCTCTTGGCGGAAGAGCACAGAGCCGGGGGAATCGAGGCGAATGGCCAGAGCAATCAGGAGCATCATCGGCAAGGCCAAGACCAGACTCAGGACGGCGACCAGCACATCCATGGCTCGCTTGAGGGCCAGGTTGAAGCCGGTGATGCTGACTTCCCTGACCCCGATAAGGGGGATGCCGTTGATGTCGTCCACATCCACCCGGCTGAGGCTCATCTGGAAAAGGTCTGGGATGATGCGCGCTTGCACGTCAGCCCGCTGGCATTCGTTCACCAGGCGGATGATCTTGCGGTGTGCCTGCCAGGGCAGAGCAATGATGACCTCGTCAATGAGTTCTTCCTCCAATACGCGAGGAAGATTGTCCACGCTCCCCAAAGCCTGGAAACGACCGATGTCGGTGCGTCCCTTATCCGGGTTGTCATCCACGAAACCTACTACCTGATACCCGAACTCAGGATGGGCCACCAGGTTGCTCATCACCGTACGTCCTGTCTCTCCCGCGCCGACGATGAGCACCCTGGCCACAGCGCGGCCCTGCCTCCGCAGCCGGGCCAGCACGATGGATTTCACCAATCGAGCCACCCCCAAGAATATGGTGATCAGGACAGCAGCATAGAAGAAAATCAGGCGGGAATAGACAAGGGGACGGACCGCAAAGACGAAGAAGACCAAGGCCACGATCCCGAAAGCCGTGCCATTGATGATGGCGCGCATCTCATCGAACCAGGAGCGCGTGCGGCGCGAGTCATAAAGCCCTGCTCCTCGGTAGGCGAAGAGCAGCAACGCCGTCAGCAGCGCAGCCAAGGGGATGTAGGTGCGGAAAGTCGCATCGTAGGCCGGGTCCACAGCCCGAAACCACTGCAATTCGTAGCGCACCCAGAATGCTACAACGAAGGCCAGATTAATCAACACCACGTCGATTCCCGCCATGAGCCAGGGAAGCCAGTGCCGTAAGCGCCTAACCATGGTCTGTTCCTCCCAGACTCAAGGCCCGGCGGTAGACAGCCGCCGTCTCTGCCGCGGCCTTGTTCCAGGAAAAGCGGGCAGCCTGCCGCAGGCCAGCCTGGCGCATTTCCGCTCGCAATGTCGCATCTCCCATCACCCGACCGATGGCTTCGGCCAGGGCGGAGATATCCCGTGGGTTCACGATGATAGCAGCTTCACCTGCCACCTCCGGCAACGACGAGACTGAGGAGGTGATCACCGGTGTGCCACAGGCCATGGCCTCCAGCACTGGCAGACCGAACCCCTCGTAAATGGACGGGTAGACAAAGCACTCAGCGGCTCGGTACCACCAGGGCAATTCCTCACCTGGCAAGAAGCCCGGGAAAAGCAGTTCATCGGCCAGCCCAAGCTCCTCAGCGCGGGCAAAGATGCGCTCGAAATACCATCCCTTCGCCCCCGCCACGACGAGCTTGACTCCATCAACCTCCTTTTCCCGGCCGGCATCTCTTCTCCACTGAGCAAACGCTTCCAACAAGGACACGACGTTCTTGCGAGGCTCCAGCGTACCCAGGAAGAGTATGAACCGCGGCGGCAAGCCGCGCTGTTGCCGGAACCGGCCCAACTCTTCCGGCGACGCGGGGCCGAAGGCTTCGTCCACGCCGCTGTACACTACGTCCACCTTTCCGGAAGGGACATGCAAGAGCTGTATCAGATCATCCCTGGTCTGATGGGAGTCGGCAATGACCCGCATCGCCCGCCGCGTGGCGCTGCGGGTCGCCGCCCTCAGATAGATGCGTCTGAGCGGCTTCAGGGTCTCGGGGAAGCGGAAGAAGGTGAGGTCGTGAACGGTGACCACTGCCGGACAGGGAGAGGCGAAGGGCGTGGCATAAGCCAGTCCGTGCAGCAGGTCGACATGCCGCGCGCGTAATGCCTGGGGCAGCAGCATCTGTTCCCAAAGAATGCGCACTAGCGGCCTGGACGTAGGCCAGCGCACACAGTGCAACGCCATGCCAGGCGGAGCCACGAAACGGCGCTCGCTCAAGAATGCTGTGAAGCGCAGATCTGGAGCGGCCGCCGGCAGTCTTCGCAGCAGGTTGTGGATGTGGCCGTTGATCCCCGCCCCACGATAGGTCTCCGTCAGAGAAAGCAAATGTGCATTCAGGCCAACGTGAGCCGGTCGGTCAAACGGCAAAAGCGAATCGGTCACACACAGATTATACCACAGAACCCTGTGGGCGAAAAATCAACCGTCCCTGTCCACCCAGGACTGCTTCGTGAGGGAAAGCAGAGAAGGAAGCGGTAACATCTTCTGCTTCCATGCTTAGGGCCTGTAAATGAATAAGTTCCCCAATCGTGTCATTNNGACAAACACGGACCCTTTTCTTTGTCCTTCGCTCATCCAAGGGCCTGTAAGCAAATAAGTTTCCCAATCGTGTCATTGCGAGGAGCGCTTTTTGCGACGAAGCAATCTCCTTCCTAGACAAACGTGGGGATTGCTTCGCAAAAAACGCTCGCAATGACATCGTGTCGGGAAGTTATTCTTTTACGGATGCTTAGCACCCCGTTTTCCACTTCCCACGCTATGTGGTATACTGTTGAGTGAGATCTCAACCGAGGAGAAAACGGGTGGAAGAGAAGAAGTCAGACTTGGCGATCTCGCCAGCCACACAAAGTGACTGCCGGGTCATTGCTCGGTTGATGCTTGAGCGGCGAGCTGAAGAACCCCGCTTCCAGAAACTGGCGCGCAGCACCATCCAGCGGACGATCTACCAGCGCTGGGCCGCGCCCCGCTTCCTCGTCCGTACAGCCGACACTTACCGTGCCGACATCGGCGAAGAGATGGTCGGCTATCTTGTCCTGCTCTACGACCATCCCTCGGTCGTGATACTGGATATGGTCGCACTGAAAGGCTTCAAGGGACAAGGCATTGAAGAGCACTTGCTGGATAGCGCCGAGAAAGTCGCGCTCCAGCGGGAGTATCCATACCTTCGGGCTGGTCTTGCACCAGGAGACGCCTACATCACCGAGGTCTTCGCCGGAGCGGGCTTTCAACCCCTGGAGTTCCGGCGTTGGGAATTTGCGGGCACTGTGACCGAGCACGAGGCCCCAGAAGAGATAACGATGCGACCGCTAGTCGGGCGGGCCGCAGTGGAACGGCGGAGGCATTATCTGCAGGCAGAACTGGACGCAGCGCGACCGGCTGGCCGGGAGCTCATCGAAGCCCATTATCTGCCCAAGCGGCCATCACGTGCGCAAGCGTTCGAGCTAGTGCATCAAGGGGAGCCGTTCGGCTACCTGTCCGCCAAGCGGGAGAGTGGAACCTATGCGCTGAGCCTCTCCACGCTGCCTGAATGGTGGGGGCACGAGCTGGAGGTAGCATTGGCCACAGCCTTCCCCACCACCGCTGCGCGGGCAAGCGAAGCTGACGTGCGACTGCGCTTGGACAGCACTCCCCATGCTAACGCCGTGGCCGAATCGCTCACCGCTCTGGGACTAGAGCGGACATTGGCCGACCCAGACATCTGGTTCAAAGCATTGAATGGAGAAGAACGATCAACGGATGAAAGCCGCTGAGCAGAATGACTCCCCGTCTTGCCCATCCGAAGACCGATTCATGAAGAAACCGTCATCAGTGAACACCGCCGAAAGTGCAATGGGGACTTGACATGATCGCCGACAGGTGCTATAATATATAGTATGGTGCTGTGTGCTTCCTGTAGAGATGGAAGCCGCTGAGCAGAATGACTCCCCGTCTTGCCCATCCGAAGACCGATTCGTGAAGAAACCGTCATCAGTGAACACCGCCGAGTGCAATTGGGGATTTGACATCGCCACCAAGTGGTGCTATAATGAATAGTAGATGTGGGCTCTGTAGTGATAGAGTCAGACTCTTGATCGCCTGGTGAAGCACAATCTCAAACAATCAGGTCCCCAGATTCCGGCAGACATCAACAGTCGCAAACCGCGTTCCGAATTCATCCATCAAGCAAAGGAGAGAGAAGTCATGAACAAATCTTCACTGATCCAACGTCGTGTCCTGTCCACGGTCGCGGTGTTGGGGATGCTGGTCGCGTCTCTCGTACTGACGGGAAGCGTGGCCGCCGAAGGGGCGCCGTTCAACACGGTACCAGGCTACCCGCTGGAAGGGTGCTACGGCGCAGTGACGGCGGGAACCGGCATGTGGGATGGCACCGGGAACATCATCCTTGATGTACCTGGTCCCATCGTGGACGCCTTCCTCTGGTGGGCGGGTGCCGACTGGGGAGGTGCCGACGAGTTGATCATCAATGGCACCCCTGTCGTAGGCACACTGATTGACAGCACGCCTACTGTTCTCTCCCATCCCGACTGGTACCTGTGGCGGGCCGATGTGAGCGGATTCGTCGGCGAGGGAGCCAACACGCTGGCCATCGAGAGTTGGGAAGGCAGCGCTGATTCCTGGTCATGGCGCAACGGCGCTACACTGGCTGTGGTCTACGAGCGAGATCCCGCCTGCCTCGACCCCGTCGAGATCCAGCTCTACGAGGGATTGGACTGGTTCTGGTACTATAGCCAGACGCAATTCGCTTCCGAAGTAGAAGCCTACTTCTTCGAGCCAGCGCCCTTCGACCGCACCTTCGGCGTGACCTTCAGCTATGCCGGCGCGAATCATGAGGATGGTGACTGCCGCGACGGGACGATTTGGTACGCCAGCGGCACAGGAGCCGCTCCTGCGCAACTGCTGGAGAAGGTGTGGCCCAGCACGTACGGCGTCAACGGCGGCCAGTTGGTGGCCGATGCGCCCTTCTCGCCAGAACCGCCGTGCACGCCTGCCATCTATCCGCCAGCAACAAACCTGGAGGGTGGCTTCATTGACGCCGAGTGGTCTGTGGCCACGTTGGATGTCACAGTGCCTGCCGGCGCAGAGTGGATCGCCTTCCAGATGGAATCGGAAGAGTTCCGCGATGGCGAGCTTATCCAAGGCGAAAGCGGGAGCTGGGTCGGCAACGTGCTGGAAGTCCCCTTGCCCACCCCCGATGTCACGGTGACCAAGGATGATGGCGTGATGTCCGCTGAGCCAGGTGACACGCTCACCTACCTCATCAACTACGCCAACATAGGCGATCGCTATGCCAACGACGTGCTGATCGTGGACACCATCCCCGAGCGCACTTCCTACGTGGACTGCTACATCCCCTTCGGAACCTGCAGCGAAGCGGGTGGCGTGGTGACCTTCGAGTTGGGCACCGTGGATGCTGGTGCCAGCGGCACAGTGCAAGTGACGGTGGAACTGGATCCCATCTACCCCTGCGGTGATACTCCGATCACCAACGAGGTCACCATCTCCACATCCACGCCCGGGGACGACCCCAGCAACAATGCTGACGAAGACACGGACATCGTCACGGCCTACGTCACGGTGGACATCGAGAAGAGCGCCGCGCCGGAACCGGTGGAGGCGGGCGGTCAACTCAGCTACACCCTGGACTGGACGGTGGGTGGCAATTGCTGGGCCGAGAACACCACCATCACTGACGCTGTGCCGCCACTCACCACTTTCGTGAGCTGCGAGCCTGCGGCCGATTGCTCCGAGAGCGGCGGTACGGTGACCTGGAACCTGGGGCAAGTCACGCCTCCTGACAGTGGCACTGCCACCTTCGTGGTGGACGTGGATACGTGCCTGCCCGACGGTACGCTCATCGACAACACTGCTGCCATCTTCGAGGATAGCGGTGAGTACGACGAGGACACGGTGACCAGCACGGTGCATTCGGATCACGAACTGGACATTGACAAGGTGGGCGACCCGAAGCCAGTGATGAAGAACGATCCTCTGACCTACACCATCCTCTGGGAGAT
>DFBV01000140.1:3806-3968 GCA_002366755.1 Anaerolineales bacterium UBA3071 | reverse complement strand
ATCGGCCAGCCGGAAGCCGAGCACGGAGACCAGGCCCAGGCCGAACCAGAGGCCCAAGAAAGCCCACAGTTGACGACGGTTCTTGATCGCTCCCAGCCACTTGAGGCTGAAGTAGAAAAGGCTGGTGAACAGGCTGATGTAGGCGGCAAAGCCGAGGGTGCC
>DFBV01000140.1:0-3660 GCA_002366755.1 Anaerolineales bacterium UBA3071 | reverse complement strand
CTCCCTCTTCGGGATAGATCAGTGGTTCGTGGGGCACGATCATCTCCACTGCTCCTTCCCAGATGAGCGTGCGCACTCGGCCCGTGCCGCGGTCCAGCTCGAATACCTGACCCAATCGGCCAACGTAGGGGAGCTTCTGGAAACCGCTCAGAGGTGTGCCCGGCAGGTTGATGGCCACCAGAAAGCCAGCGGCAATGACGGACAGGATGATCCAGCTTATCCATAGCCAGCGAAGCCCTTTGCCCCGCTGACCCAAAGTGATGAGTACTAGAAGAACGAAGATGTACAGACCTCCCAGCAGCCCAAGCCAGGGGCCACGGCTCTGGGTGTAGAAAACGCAGAGGAACTGGACGACAATCACGAAGAAGTAGCATCCAGCTCGCACGGCGTCTGCCATGCTGCCGCTTCCGTCCGTCAGCATCCTCTGGACCGAGCGCAGCAGCCGCTCTACGGTCAGGAAGAAGGCCATGATCAGGTAGGCAGCGACGAAGATGGAGTTTCCCATGTTCGAGGCCACGCGAGTCTCCACGTCGCCGGCCCATGGGAGCGGGTCGAGGCCGGCGTGTTGCACGATGCCATAGATGGAAACGGGCAAGCTGGTGAGGATGATTACGTGGATCAGGCGATCCAGTTGCTCGCGGCGGCGCAAGTGACCGAGGACGAGGAAGAAGATGACAATGTAGGAAAGGGTGGTGTATGTTCCCTGCAACCGCTGGTAGGAGCCCCACCAACTGATGCGGGGTGCCAGCGAGAAGAGCGTGCTGATCAGATAGGCCAGCACTAGAAGGAGCGTCGGCAGGACCAGAGGGGTCTTCCGGATGCGCGTCCATAGGCCGGGGCGGGTGGCGGTCGGTTCCTTGGCTGGAGGGCGGGCCTCTGCTCGAGCCAGTGTGGTTTCGATCCACTTCACCAGCCAGGCGGCGGCCATTACCAGGGCGATGGAGCGCATCAGGCTGAGTTTGTCCGGCTCGAAGACACGGGCGGAGTAGACATTGAAGAAGAGGGGCACGATGATCAATGCGGCCAGCCACCCTGCTTCGATGACCGCTTCGCACCATCTGCTGAGTTTGGTCTGCATGGAGCTCCTCTCGTGTTGTTGACGCTGGACTGAGGATCGTGGGAAGACGGATCCCTAATGTACCAATATTACCCTACTTGGAATGAAAAACCAAATCAGCCTTCCGCGGTCTCAGTCTCGGTGGCCCTTTGGCGAGGGTCCTGCACCGACCAGTGTAAGAGAACCCAGCCTGCCAGATTCGCCACCAGAGCGGCGGCGAAAAGCTCGCGGTAGCCGAGTCCACCGGCGATCCATGCTCCCAGCATGGGAGCCAGAGTCAGAACAGGCCACAGTAGTGTGTTGGTCAGGCCAATGTAGGTGGGACGATCCTCGGGCGTACAGAACTCGTAGGTGATGCTCATGCTGGAAAGCCAGCCGGAGCTGGTGCAGCCAACCAGCCCAAAGACAGGATAGAACCAGACTGCCGACCTAGCTGTCAGGGCCAAGGTCATGGCCAGCGCTGAGGCGATGGTTGAGAGTTCCATCACCAGCTTGTGGCCTTTCCGATCGCCCAGGCTGCCCATCAGGGGGTTGCTGAGTGCCTGACCCGCCAGCAGGGCGGCGGTGAACCAACCTGCTGACTGCTGGGGCATCTGGAAGCGGTTCATGGCATAGACGGTGAAAAACACGCTGGCCATGCTTCCCAGGATGATGACTGCCCGGCTAGACAGGTAGAGGACGAAGTTCCTGTCTTGACGCAGGATGGCCGGCAAACGGCGCCAGTACTCGCGCTGAGAGATGGGTGGCTTGGCACTGGTGATGGCTGGTTCCTTGCCCAGGGAGAAGAAGATCCAGGAGAGGCTCACCGCCGCAAAGGCCATGAGGAAGCAGGTGGCGAAGTTGCGGGGGAAGGGGTACCGTTCCAGGATGAGAGCGGAAGCGTAGGCTCCCGCGGTCCCCAGGAGTCCTCCCAGAGAGTTGGCAACACCGAAGAAGGTGCCCCGCTTCCGTAGGGGGATGATCTTGGCGATGTAGTCCTGCCAGGCCACGCCCACCAGGCCGCCACTGAAGCTGTATACGGCCATGAGGACGAAGAACAGCGTCAGTGAGACTGCCGCTGGTGCCTGGGACCAGCCGATGATGCTGAGCGTCAGCAACAGAAAGGGCAACCTCTCGCCGATGCTGACCGCCAGCACGTACGGTTTCTTTCTGGGCAGTTGCCCCACGTAGTTGGCAGTGAAGAGCTGCGGCAGAGTCCAGCCGGTGTTTGCCAGTGCCGGTATCAGCCCGATCAGGAAGGTCGATGTGGTAAGCTGACTGACGTACAGCGGCAGGATGGTCATGAACGAGGCGAAGCTAAGCCCAACAGAGTAGGTGGAGAAGTCCAGGACATTGACAATGAAATTGTGGCGGTAGTGAGCTGCAATTTCTTGCTGGTGAGTGGTGTTCATAGTCCGGTCTCCAATCCCCAATCCCCAATCTCCAACATCTATGCTCCTGCATCCATTAGCTGCTTCAGCACCTCCTCGTACACTGCCAGCACGCGTTCAACCATCACCGGCAGGCTGAATTCCGCTTCGGCGCGGGCGCGGGCGGCGCGGCCCATGGCCTGTCGCCGTTCGTCGTCGGCCAGCAGCTCGTTAATGGCTGCTGCCAGAGTGTCTGGATCTCGCGGCGGTACCACCAGCCCTGTTTCCCCGTGCCGATTGACGAACGATGTGCCGGTGCCCAACTCCGTGGAGATCAGCGGCGTGCCGGAGGCCATCGCTTCGACCATCACAATGCCGAAGGCCTCGCTGCGCTGGCTGGCCGGCAGCACGAAGAGATCGGCGGCGTGGTAATGTGCGGGCAGGGCAGCATCGTCCACATCGCCGAGGAAGTGCACCCTGTCGGTCACGCCTGTCGCCGCCGCCAACTCGCGCCATTCCCTCTCCATTGGTCCTGTGCCCACCACCAGCAGCGTGGCCGGGACGCGGGGCATGGTCTGGATGAGGTATTGTAGCCCTTTGTAGTAGCGCAGGCGGCCCACGAACAACAGCAACGGGTGGGAGGACAGCAGCGGATGTAGATCGGAAGACGTGGGGGAGCCGTAACGCTCATGGATGGCTTTCACCTGGGTTGCGTCGGCCTCCCGGAAACGGTGCAGGTCAATGCCGTAAGGGATGAGCACACACTTGTGGAGATGGGGCTGCAGGAAGGGAGAGCTGTCCCGGTACTGAGGCGTGGCGGCGATGATGCGGTCCACGCGGCGCAGGATACGGCGCAGGAACGGAGCGTAGAGGCGCAGGATGAGCGCCTGGCGCACCACGTCGCTGTGGTAACTGAGCACGGTGCGCCGCGCCCGCCCCAGCAGCCATTGGCTCAACTCACCCAGGGGGTAGGGGAAGTGCAGGTGGGCGATGTCGGGCCGCTGGCTTCGCAGCAGCCGCGGGAAGCTCAGGCTGAGCGGTGTGGAGGCGACGTGTGCCAGCCGCGCCGCCCGGATGACTCGCACGTTGTTTTCGGTGCCTTCGCTGGTATGGCGGTCGAGGCTGGTGACGAGCACTGCCACCTCGTGGCCGAGCTCGGCCTGCGCTTCGGCCAGCCACTTGATGTGATTCTCGATGCCCCCCAGCACAGGGTGGTAGTCTTTGTAGACGTGGAGGATGCGCATGATGGCGGGT
>DFBV01000131.1 GCA_002366755.1 Anaerolineales bacterium UBA3071 | reverse complement strand
GCTGAGATAGCTGGGATGCGAGGTGAGGAAGCGCACGCGCCAGAGACCGTCAACGTCATGCACCGCCCGCAGCAAGTCAGCGAGATCGGGACTCGGAGCTGGACCATCGTTCCTCCGATCGTAGCCATAGCGATCCACGATCTGCCCTAGCAGCGTCACCTCGCGCACGCCCTGGATGGCGAGGGCTTGAACCTCAGACACGATCTTCTCCAGAGGGCGGCTGCGCTCCCGCCCACGACGATACGGCACGATGCAATAGGCGCAGACGTGGTTGCAGCCGTAGATGACGGGGACGTAGGCGGTCACTGGGGGCAGGATGCAAGACGCTGGCTGCAGGACGCGCTCGGTCGGGATCAAACCCATGGCCGCAGCCTCAGGACTTACGTTCTGCATATCCTNNCCCCCTTCTCGATCGCAGGCCCCCCCCGCCTGCTTCCTGTATCCTGCTTCTTGGCTCTTGTTCGCGCTGGCGCAGGAGAGCGATCAGCGGCTCGGGGTCTGAGGGAGGCAGGAAGATGTCCACGTGGGAGAAGCGCTGAGGTAGATTGTCCGCTGGGCGCACGCCCACCAAACAGCCCATGACGGCCAACACCATCCGGGGCCTGCGCTCCTTCAGCGGCTTGAGAGATGTGAGCCGCCCTACCGCCCGATCCTCGGCGCTCTGGCGCACCACACAGGTGTTGAGGACAACGACATCAGCTTCCTCAGGCTGCGAGGTAGGTCCATAGCCCAATGCTTCCAGTTCATCAGCCAGGCGCGCCGAATCGGCCACGTTCATCTGACAGCCGCTGGTCCAGATGTGATACTGTCTCACAGAATGCTTCAAACCCTGCTACTCGAAAACGATCTTGCGAATGCGGTGGTTGCGGGTGTCGGCGACGTAGATGTTGCCCTTGGCATCCAACGCCAGGCCCTGCGGCAGGTTGAACTCCGCTTCCTCACCCAGGCCGTCGGCGTAGCCCGCATGGCCGCACCTGCCTGCCACGGTGGAGACCATACCATCAGGCGAAATGCGGCGGATGCAGTGGTTGAGCGAGTCCGCCACGTAGAGGTTCCCCGCTGCATCCACCTCGATGTCCACCGGATGGTGGAATCTGGCATCCTCCAGCGGCCCATCCGCATAGGCGGTGACGAAGCGCTGGCCCGTCAGCGTGCTCACCTCGCCATCGGGGCTGATCACGCGGATGAGATGGTTCCCGCCTCGCGAGCGCAGGCTGACCGCCTCGGTCACGTAGATCTGACCATCCTGATCCACGGCCACTCCCGATACCAGGGTGAATTGTGCCGCCTCAGCGGGGCCATCGTTGTGGCCGCCGTGCTGGGGACTGCCAGCCACCGGAATCATCTCCCCATCCAGGGTAATGCGGCTGATCTGCTCCCGATCCGGCCCCGTGGATGCCAGGATGTCGCCATTGGGCATCAAAGCCAAGGTCTCCACAAAACTGCGCTCGAAGATGGTCGTCACCGTCCCATCGAGTGTGACGCGGCGGACGCTGCGGTTCTCCCAGTCGGAGATGTAGAGGTTCCCATCGTCGGCCAGGACGATGCCCCGAGGCGTGCCCAGCCTGGCCTCCTCTTTGGGCCCGTCCACGTTGCCGGTGGGATTGTCTACCACCGCGATTACCATGCCGTCGGCCGTGATCTTGCTCACCCGTGCGCCGTGGTACTCGACGACGTAGATGTTGCCCTCTTCGTCCAAAACGAGCTCCACGGGCTCGTCGAAGCTGGCTTCCAGGGCGGGTCCCTCAGTCGTCCCCACCTCACCATTGCCAGCCAGGGTGAAAACTCGAGCGACTCCCACCGCGACAGGCCCCGCTTCGACAGCCTCTTCCTCGGGCGCTGGCCCCCCGCCCCCACAGGCAGCCACCAGAACCAGCAGCAAGAGTGTAAAGATGAATCGTCGCATAGCATCTCCTCCTTTGCGTGTCCCTGCACCAGAGCACATCGTCTCCGACACTGGAGTGCGTCGTCTCCGACGACGCTACAAAGTCCGAAACGTTGCACTCCACTCCAATCACCGAGTACTAATCCTCCGCTGCCTGGGGTTCCGTCGCCGGGCCGCCCAGGCTGTACAACTGCAGTAGCCGCTTCTCCGTCTCCCCCTCGATACGCGCCACCACCTGCACATAGGGAGCGATGCTAGAATGATGCAGCTTGCGCTTAAGCAGCTCATCCACCTGAAAGATACCCGCCGAGTTGGTCATCACAATCTCGATATCCACCGGCAGTTCCTTACCAGCCCGGATGTGCACCGCCTCTATCGCCTGCGCCGACACGGAGTGGATATTGGCGGTGCCTGCCTCGAAAGGAATGCGAGACCGTCCCTCTGTCATGTCCAGCGCGTCGGCCACCTTGACCACCCCTGCCTCGATGGTGAGACAGGGAGTGCTCCAATGATGGGCCGCGATAGCGTGCAACATGTCAGCCAGGATGATCGTCCGTTTCCGCACATCGTAGAGGCCATCCAGCAACTCCTTGGCCTTGGTGAAGGCCAGGGCCACGCTGTGCAGTTCATGGTCCTGCCGATGAACGATCATCCCCAGGTCGTGCAGCGCGGCAGCGAGGACAACGATCACCTCGGCCTCGTCGTTGGTCAGGCCGTGGTCGGCGACCACGCTCATGGGCACCTCCCCGGCCATCAGCAGGCGCGCCAGCCGCAAGGCAATGTTGGAAACGATCTTGATGTGCACCTCGCCGTGATCGCTGTAGCCAGCGCGATCCACCGCGTTGATGTTCGTACATCGCCACATCTGTCGCAGCTCCTGATCGGCATCGATGCGAGCCACCAGCTCTTGCAGTATTGGATTGTGTCGCGCCGGCAACGTGAAAATGATCGGTTTCTCGCTAACCGCTTGTGTGTTCATCAACTCACCCCTTCCAGATCACAAGCCTATGCTCTGGCCACCGACCACATTGTACCAGAGGAATAGTTCGCTGTCAAGGATTCAGGTTTGGCGTTCACGCGGACCCGTACCACAATCAACCTGGCCCCGCCCACCTGCGGAAGGAGGGGCCGTGGTGGCGATCTCGCGGGTCGCCGGCGCGCTCACCCTCCCCGCCAACTTCATGCTCATCGGCGCCATGAACCCCTGTCCTTGCGGCTACTTCGGCGATCCGGTCAAGGAGTGCACCTGTTCGATGCGCGTCATCAGCCGCTACCAGAAGCGCATCTCCGGCCCGCTGCTGGACCGCATTCACATTCACATCGAGGTGCTGCGGGTGGAATACGAGAAGCTGTCAGACGACAGATTCGGCGAGCGATCGGCGGCCATTCGGGCCCGGGTGGAAGCGGCGCGCCAGCGACAGCGGCAGCGATTTGCTGGCTCTGAGAGGCTGATGTGCAATGGGGACATGGGTCCGGCGGAGATCCGGGAGGTCTGCGTGCTGGAAGACGCGGGCAAGGGATTGCTGCGGGCAGCGATGCAGCAACTGCACCTCACCGCCCGCGCCTACCACCGTATCCTCAAGCTGGCGCGGACGATCGCGGACCTGGCTGGCTCACCATCCATCGAGACGGCACATCTGGCAGAGGCCATCCAGTATCGTGCCTCCGACAGCGGTGAGGCTCGCTTTGCCTACCGATCTGCCAATCGCGCCGATCCACGACGTCGGCGTGGACTTGGTTCGCCGCCCCCCGGCTGTGCCCCAGGGCCTAGGTGCGTGCTGAAAAAGCCCCGTCTGATCCGAGAAGTGGGACAGATGGTGTAGAAAAGGGTGCGTTTTCGGGATCGTTTCCCCCTTGCCTGCCTCCAGAACGGTCAGAAGTGGGGCGCCTGCCCGCAGAGCCGGTTGCCGAACAGGTTAAATCA
>DFBV01000229.1:1412-7458 GCA_002366755.1 Anaerolineales bacterium UBA3071 | reverse complement strand
CTCGAAGCGGCTGCCCGAGCCGATGGCCCGCAAGATCTCACCAAGGCGGTCGCCGACGAAATCGGTCACGCCGCTCGAACCGATCAGGTAGAAGAGGCCGCACAGCAACACAGTCAACATGAGGGCAACGATCTGGTTGTCGGTGCGGGAGGAGACGAAGAGTCCGATCGCCGCGTAGGCCGCTGCCAGCAGGATGGCCGCCAGATAGCCGCCGAAGACCGGCCCCCAGTCCAGGTTGCCCAGCAGCGAGACGGTGATGGGCAAGAAGATCGTCAGCGCCAGGGCGACGGCAACCAGCGCCATGACTGCCAGGAACTTACCTATGACCAACTGGATCGGGCGGACAGGCAGTGTGAGTAGCACCTCCAACGTGCCCGAGCGTTGCTCCTCGCTCCATTGGCGCATCGTCAGCGCCGCCACCAGGAAGATCATCAGCAGCGGCATCCAGCGGAAGAGCGGGCGGGCGTCGGCGATGCCGCGGGCGAAGAAGGTATCCACCCAGAAGAAAGAAAACAGCGTGACCGCCAGGAACGCGCCCACGAAGATCAGCGCCATCGCCGATCCGAAATACCCTTCGATTTCTTTGCGTGTGATGGAAAGTAGTTGTTTCATAGCACAGCTCTCTGCAATTCCTTGTCCGTGTTCTCACAACCGGACGATTGATAGGACGCCGACTAACACGGATAAACGCGGAGCGATACGTCTTTCTCCTGCCTAAACGATCTGAAGACGGTTACCGCTTGGTCCCGACTGCGGATTCCCCAGTGTCATCTTTCGCATTGGGGCAAAAGCCGCACGTGGAGCAGCCTTTCCAGGCTGCTCGGCAGGCTCGAAAGCCTGCCCCACGCCTGCCCCACGTGTCACTCTTGCCGCAGTGTCATCTTTCTCATCCGTGGTCGTCCGCGTTTGTCCGCGTTCCACACTATGCAGCCATGGCCAATTCGTTGAAGACGGTTTCCAGCGTGCGCACTTCCCGCCGCAGCTCCCGCAGCGGCCAGTTCTTTTCCTTCACCAGGTTGTAGATGACAGGGCAGAGATCGGTGCCATCGCTGTCTTCACCCAGAACGTGGTAGGTTGGGTAGCCGTTGGGCGTGTGGATCTGTTCAACGCCCCTGACGCCGTCTAGCTTTCGCAGCGCTTTGAACACCCCTTTCGGCGCCTTCTCCAGCACCACTACCGCGTCGGGGGTGGCCGCCAGCTCCGACAGCCGTGCATCGGCTTTGATCTCGCCGTTCATCAGGATGATGACCCGGTCGCAGAGCGCCTCGACCTCGGAGAGGATGTGCGTGGAGAAGAGCACCGTGCTCTCCTCGGCCAGGCGGCGGATCAGGCGGCGAGTCTCCACAACCTGCGTGGGATCCAATCCAATGGTCGGCTCATCCAGAATCAGAAGCCGTGGCTGGTGAAGAATCGCCTGCGCCAACCCCACGCGCTGGCGGAAGCCCTTGCTCAGTTGGCCAATGGGACGGACCAGGTGATCCTCCAGGCCGGTGGCGTAGATCGCCTCCGACAGATAGGCCTGTTGGTCATCCTCGGGAATCTGGCGCAACTCGGCGATCATCCTGAGGTAGGATTGGACCGACAGTTCGGGGTAGAGAGGGGCGGTCTCCGCCAGGTAGCCAATCTGTGCTTGCACCTCGCGGTTGTGCGTCAGCACATCCAGGCCATTCACGGTGACGGTGCCGTCATCGGGCTGCAGGTAGCCGGTCAGGATCTTCAAGGCGGTGGTCTTCCCGGCACCGTTAGGTCCGAGCAGTCCGACGATTTCGCCCGGAGCGATGTGAAAGCTGATCCCGCGCAGCGCTTCTACGGGACCGTAGGACCTGGTTACATCGGTAACGTCAATCATAGACTCTTTCTCCCGAAAGCTGATGTGCACAAAAAAGGGCAACGTCCTCTGGACATTGAGCTGAGCATGGCAAATCATGGCTTGCCAGGCTATGGTTAGCTCAAGGCCAAGAGCCATTACCTTGAACCTATTGTACAGCCATCGTGGCCTTTAGGCAAAAAGGGACTCACTGAATCATCGCTGGTAGCACCACGCTTAACCGTGGGGGGCAAGTTTCATACCCGCCATTCCCGCCATTCTAGCGAAGTGCGCCGGCGCCCCTGCCCTGTTATGCCAACTCGCGTCTATACCCAAGGCTCGTCCAACGGTGATGCGCCCTGGGGGTCTGAATCATACAGGCTGGCGAAGTCGGCCTCCTGAGCATCTTCGCGGTAGTGCGCGCCGCGGGAATGACGGTTGTGCCAGGCGGAGCGGGTAACGACCCAGGCTGCATGGGCCATGTTGCGCAGCCCAATCATGTCGTCGCTGAGCCGTGTGGCGCGATAGAAGCTGTCAATGGTCTCCCAGAGGTGGTTGAGGTCCCGCAGGGCACGGGCCAACCGGCGCGTGCTGCGCGCCAGGCCCACGTAGTACCACATGATGTTCTGGATGGTACGACGGTCGCGGTACACCAGCACTGGGTCGGCCAGGCCACTGTCGCCCACTTCCTCCCAAGGGGGCACCTCCTCTTCGGCTACCTGTTGGAGGTCATCCCGGGCAGCAACATCTCGCCCGGCGCGATCACCCCACACCATCCCCTCCAGCAGCGACGTGCTGGCCAACCGATTGGCGCCATGCACTCCCGTGCAACTGACCTCTCCGACAGCATAGAGCCCCTTGATGGTGCTGCGCCCCCACTCGTTCACCAACACACCTCCGCAAAAGTAGTGCGCTGCCGGAACGACGGGGATTGGCTCTGCAGTGATGTCTATCCCGGCCTTCAGACAGGTGGCGTAGATGGTGGGGAAGCGCTTGCGGATGTGGTTGCCATCCATGTAGCTGGCCAGATCGAGGAACACGCGCGGGTAGCCGTGGGAGATCATCTCGTGGTGGATTGCTCGGGCCACCACGTCACGCGGCGCCAGATCACCCCAGTGGGGGGCGTACTGATCCATGAAGTGGCGTCCATCGGGGGTGAAGAGCCGTCCACCTTCACCGCGCACGGCTTCGGAAATCAGGAAGTTGTCGGCCCCAGGAACAGCCAGGGTAGTGGGGTGGAACTGGATGTACTCAGCGTTAACCACACGGGCGCCAGCGCGATAGGCCATGGCCAGCCCATCGCCTCGAGCGCCTTCGGGGTTGGTGGTATGGCGGTAGATGCGCCCCAACCCACCGGTGGCCAGTACTGTGGCCCTGGCGAGGAAGGGAAGAACCACTCCCTCCTCCCGGTCCAGGACGTAGGCCCCGTGGCAGGTAATGGGCTGGTAGATCGACAGGGGGTTGCGAGCATGGTGCGAGGAGGTGATCAGATCCACGGCCGTGGAGTTGGTGCAAAGGGTTACGTTTGGCCGCTCCCGTAGCCGCGCAATCAGGGCACGTTGAATGGCGAGTCCCGTGGCGTCGCCGACGTGTAACACGCGGGGCACCGAGTGGCCCCCCTCGCGGGTACATGAGAGCTCGCCGCTGGCATCGCGGTCGAAAGGAACATCGCCTTTGTCGACCAGCAACCGCTGCACCAGCCTTGGCCCTTCCTCGGCGAGGATACGTACGGCGGAGGGCAGGCTGAGCCCGGCTCCAGCGGCCAGGATATCCCCAGCCAAGAGGTCAGCGGAATCCTCGTCTCCTCGCCCGACAATGCCCCCCTGGGCATAGCGGGTGTTGGACTCCTTGGGGGTGGCAGTGCGCGTGATCACCAGAACCTCACGTTGGCGATCCTGGGCCAGCCGCAGGGCCGTCATCGCTCCGGCAATCCCGCAACCAATAACTAACACGTCCGTTTCAACTGGCATGGAAGCTTCCGCTCTGCTGTTCCTCAAGCCAACTCTAGCATCCGATCGAGCGCCATCCGCGCCCGGTGGGCTGTTTCTACGTCAACGGCTACTTCGTTGATGATCTCGCCCCGCGCCAACCCCTCCAGTAGTTGTGCCAGGTTCTGGAGAGTGATCTGACCCATGGTGCGACAGAAGGGCGGCACATCGGCCAGAGGCATGATGAGTTGGCCGGGATGCTGTTGTTGCAAGCGATGGACCAGGCGGGTCTCCGTGCCGATGGCCCACTGTGTCCCCGCTGGTGCGGCTGCCACCTGCCGAACTATGTGTGCTGTCGAACCGGTATCATCCGCAAGGTCCACAATCTCCATCTTGCATTCGGGATGTACGATCACGCGCATGGTTGGGAATCGCTCACGTTTATCGCTCACATGCTGCGGTCGGAAGCGCTGGTGCACGTTGCAGGCGCCAGGCCAGAGGATCACCGTCGCCTTGCGGATGGCTTCAGCGCTCGGTGGCTGACGCTCGTCCCACAGGAGCATATCGCCCAAGGGAATTCCTATCCCTTTGCAGACGTTGCGTCCCAGGTGCTGGTCGGGGAAGAAAAACACACGGGGTCTTCGCTGCAAGGCCCAGCGCACTACCCGCTCCGCATTCCCGGATGTGCAGACGATGCCGCCATGCTGGCCGCAGAAACCCTTCAGTTCCACTGAGGAGTTGACGTAAGTGACAGGCATGAACTCAGCCTCGGCGTTACCGGATGCAACCTCCAGATGATCCCAGGCGGCCTGCACGGGCTCAAGGGTGGCGGTGTCGGCCAGGTAGCAGCCGGCGGTAGGGTCAGGGATGAGCACATGCTGACCGGGCTTGGCCAGGATGGCGGCGGTCTCGGCCATGAAATGGACGCCACAGAAGACGATGAACTGCGCGTCGGTCCGCGTCGCTTCACGCGCTAGCGCGAGGGAGTCCCCCCGGAGATCAGCGAAGGCAATCACATCGTCCCGCTGATAATGGTGTCCCAGGATGACGATCCGGTCAGAGAGGACAGACTTCAGCCTGGCGACATGGGTGGCGAGGTTGACGGCCATGGCTGCCTCCCCCCCCTTCGTCCCCCCCAATGGGGGGGAAAGAGGGGGGGGCGTCACCTCCATGCTCAGGTCAAGCGCTCTCACCGAGTGGGTCAGTGCACCCACGGAAATGTAGTCCACCCCCGTGGTGGCCATCTCGGCGACTCGCCCCAGGGTGACGTTGCCGGAGGTTTCCAGAGGCACCCGGCCGGCAGCCGTGGCGACGGCCTGGCGCATCTCCTCCAGGCTCATGTTGTCGAGCATGATGCGGTCCACAGGTGGGCTGATGCTCAGCGCCTGCCGCAACTCGTCCAGATCACGCACTTCGACCTCAATGGGCAGAGAGGGATGGGCTGCGCGGGCAGCAGCAACCGCGGGGATGATGCCACCGGCAGCATCAATGTGGTTGTCCTTGATCAGGACCATGTCGTAGAGCGACATGCGGTGGTTCTGGCCACCCCCCATGCGCACGGCGTACTTGTCCAGCAGGCGGAAGCCCGGCAGCGTCTTGCGCGTGTCGAGGATGGCAGTCGGCGTGCAAGCAACAGCATCGACAAAGCGGGAAGTAAGGGTGGCGATGCCCGACATCCGCTGCAGGAAGTTAAGGGCAGTGCGCTCCGCTGCCAGTACGCTCCTCGCAGGGCCCGTAACCTCGGCCACCAGCTCGCCTGCCACCACTTCCTGGCCGTCGTCAACCTGGGCGACCACGTCAATGGCGGGGTCCACGCGGCGAAACACGGCCGCCGCCACCGACAGTCCGGCGATGACCCCGCTGGCCTTGGCGATGACGCAGCCGTGAAGGATGGCATCAGCGGCCAGCGTAGCCTCACTGGTAGCGTCGCCGGGGCCGATGTCCTCAGCGATGGCCAGTTCAATCAGCGGTTCAGCAGCACGAAGTAAGGACTCCAGTTCCTCTTGTCTTGCCACGGTTGGTCCCCCGTCAATCCAAGCGATGGCTCCCCCCCTTTCGTCCCCCCCAATGGGGGGGAAAGAGGGGGGGGAGGAGCGCAGCACAGCGTGACCATTGTATGACAGGTGAAGCAATGTGTCAAACTAGCTTTCGCCTGGCGAAGTCACCTGCCGTGAGTCGAGACTTGTCAAGCTGGAGACTCAGCTTGGGCACACTCCTCAACCCGCTCAGTGCCACCTCAGGCCTGCGGGGCCACGCTGATTCACCCTGAGTTGGCAACCGTTGGAGACCACTTCCAGTGTCTCAAAGGGAT
>DFBV01000229.1:0-1283 GCA_002366755.1 Anaerolineales bacterium UBA3071 | reverse complement strand
TCGGCGCCGCTGGCCAATAGATCGGCTTGTGTCTCCTGCTCGATCTCCGCAGGCAGCAGCAACCGCAGCTCGCCCATGCTAAGGCGCAGCACGGCGCTATCCGGTTCGTCGCCGCTCTCCGGCGCATGCAGCACTTCCAGCAGCACCCCCTCGTCGAGCTGCACGCGCATGCCTGTGGCCAGTTCAGTTGTCAGCGGAAGAGCGGAAGAGGCGGAAGGCTTTGCCCTTTCCGCTCCTGCTGCCTCATCCACTGTCAAGGAGACTTCTTCAGGCCCCAGTACCTGGAGCACGTGGAAGCGCTCCAGCAGCATCGGCAGCGAAGCTATGTGTGCTTCGTCTCCTTGTGTCAGCACCAGCAGGTCAAGGTCGCGTCCCCAGCCAGGCAGCGCTGCTTCTAGCGCTCTGGTCACGTCTGCCTCACCTCGCCCGGCGTCTATGAGCAGGCGTCGGCCAGATGGGGTCTGCACCAGCGTCGCGTCGCCATCGCCCAGACCTATGTACCAGACGTGCAGGCGGCCATCGGGCAGACCATTGAGCGCCGCTGCTCCTAGCCAGAGGGGAATCACAACGGCCGCGGTCAGCGCCACCGCTCGCCGAGCGGGTACCCGTGTTCCCTTCTCCAGCTTCCGCCAGAGCTGACGCAGGCCGAGTCCACCAAAGAGCAGCGCGTAGTAGATCAGCCCCAGTGGGCGGCCCAGCGCGCCCACATGCAGCGAGGCGAAGGGCAAGCGCGCTGTCCACTCCACGATGGCAACGGTGTAGGACAAGAAGAGCCACGGCACTGCAGCGATGACCCGTCCCAGAGGCTCCCAGACCAGCCCTGCCAGCGTGGCAATGCCGCCATAGATCATGATCGGCGGCTGAACGGGCAGGATCAAGAGATTGCTGAGCAGGGAGACGAGCGACAGCCGGCCGAAGTAGGCGCCGACGAGCGGGGTGGTCGTGATCTGCGCGGCGAGGGTGACAATCAAAGCATCATTGAGCAGACGGACCACTGCCCGAAGTTGCTCCAGTGGGAGGAAGCGGCCCAGAAGTCGCTCAAACCACCCCTGGATCGCCGGAGTGAACAGAATCAGCCCCAGCATGGACATGAACGACAGCAGAAAACCCACGTCCCAAAGGATGAGTGGATTGATGGCTGTCAGCAGCAGAGCCGATGCAGACAGGGAGACAACGGCTGTGTTTTGCCGACCCAGGTGGATGGCGATGACGTAGAGGATGCCCATGACCGCTGCCCGCCTCACTGCGGCGTCAGCGCCGACGAGCAGCGTGTAGATCACGAT
>DFBV01000216.1 GCA_002366755.1 Anaerolineales bacterium UBA3071 | reverse complement strand
GGGCTGCAGCAGACGGAGCGGGAGCGTACGGGCATCAAGTCGCTCAAGGTGGGCTACAACAAGGTCTTCGGCTACTACATCGAGGTGACCAAGGCCAACCAGCACCTGGTACCCGAGGAGTACATCCGCAAGCAGACGTTGGTCAACGCCGAGCGTTACATAACCCCAGAGCTCAAGGAGTACGAATCCCTCGTCCTCAACGCCCAGGAGCGGCTGCTGGACCTGGAAAGCCAGCTCTACCGGCAACTGCTCGATCAGGTGGCGGCGGCTGCGCCGCGTCTGCTGGCCACTGCCCAGGCGTTGGCGGAGTTGGACATGGCGACGTCCCTGGCCGAGGTGGCGGTCAACAACCGCTACGTGCGCCCCGTCGTTGCCGACGATGGCCAATTGGACATCATCGCCGGTCGCCATCCGGTGGTGGAGCTGCTGCAGCGGGAGGAGCCTTTCCAGCCCAACGACGTGCACCTCTCGCCGGAAGAAGCCATTATCATCCTTACCGGCCCGAACATGTCGGGCAAATCCACTTACTTACGTCAAGTAGCACTGATCGTGCTGATGGCCCAGATGGGCTCCTTCGTGCCCGCCGACGAGGCCCGCATCGGCGTGGTGGATCGCATCTTCACCCGCATCGGCGCTGCCGACGAGATCGCCGCTGGCCGCTCGACGTTCATGGTGGAGATGGTGGAGACGGCCAACATCCTGCACCACGCCAGCAACCGTTCGCTGCTCATTCTGGACGAGGTCGGCCGCGGCACCAGCACCTACGACGGCATGTCCATCGCCTGGGCGGTGGTAGAGTATATCCACAATCATCCTCGCCTGCGGGCCAAGACCCTCTTTGCCACCCACTACCACGAACTGACGGAGCTGTCTGACCTTCTGCCGCGGGTGCGCAATTGCAGCGTGGCCGTGGTCGAGGAGGGGGATCGGGTGGTCTTCCTGCACAAGATCGTGCCGGGCAGCGCCGACCGCTCCTATGGCATCCACGTGGCGCAGCTTGCCGGTCTGCCGCGGGTGGTGGTGCATCGCGCCGAGGAGATCTTGGCTGAACTGGAGAAGCAGTCCCCCGGTGGCCCGCTGCGGCCGCGCCATCCGACCGTTGAGCAGCTTCCTCTTTTCCTGACCGACGATCCTGTGCTGGAGGAGTTGAAAGCTCTCGACATAACACAACTAACGCCGCTAGAGGCCATCAACAAGCTATACGAGTTGCAGCAGCGGCTGAGGGAGTAAGCTGAGCATTAAGAACAACTGATGCTCCTTTGCCCGCTAACCAGATTGCTGCTATAATCTACGTGTCACGAGTCAAGCGGAGGCGAGACTGTGTACGTTGAGGATGTCATCTGGGACGAAGATAACGTGGAGCACCTGGCCACCCATCAGGTGAGGCCTGAAGAGGTCGAAGACGCCATCTGGGATGATCCCTGGGATGAGATGACCATGACCAGCATAGCAGAAATGACGCGAGCTCAGGAGGCCGAATTCTGGGAGACGCACGATGCCACCGATTATCTGGACGAGATGGAGCCAGTGACGGTGACCGTCGGACCAGGTCCGCAAAATCGTTGTTCCGTATGTGGTCGGACGCTGCTTTCGCGCTACGTGGACGTGGACCTGGCTGACGGTCGGGTGAAACTGCGCGGGTTGCGCCAACTCTACTGTCCCGTTGGGCACGAAACCCGCCTGGCGCCCGAGGCCCAGCGCCTTGCCAACGCGGTCGAAGCGGTTTTGCGTCTGACTCTGGTTCCCGTTGGCGCAGGGCAACGTGCTCAGGTGGCTGTCTGAGATGGCGCCGCGGTGCAACCTATTGCCATCACGCTGGAGCGACCGATCAGCCGGTTTGTGGACCGTCGAGGAAGAGGATGACGAAGACAGTAGCGATTGAACTCGTGCCGCCGGTGGACCGGCTGGTCGAGCATTGGGTGAAGGATGAACAGATCAGTTCAGAGCAAGCGGTGCAAGAACTGATTGCCTTGGGATTTGAAGCTCGGTTGCGGGATCTATACGCCCGTTACCGCCGAGCGGAGTGCTCCTTCGGCTATCTGGCGGAAGCGCTTGGCATGAGCACCTGGGAGCTAACTCATCTGTTGGAGGAACGAGGCTGGACAAGCCATAATCTGCCGGGCTGAGTGGTCATCCGGAGAAGCCATTGACCAAGGCCCCGATCCTCGCCAGTGGATGGGGCCTTTGAATTGTAGAGGTACATCAGGGTCGCTGGCCTCCCTCGTGTAGGAAGATGTGACCGAAGGCGACGCTGTTGGAGCCAGTTTTGGCATCACACAGACTCGGAGAACCGTCGCATGAGAGTCCTNNTCAGGCAACGAAGCCATCGCCCGCGGCGCCTACGAATATGGGGTGAAGGTGGCCACTGGCTACCCAGGAACGCCCAGCTCGGAGATCCTGGAAAACGTCGCCAAGTACTCGGAGATCTACTCGGAGTGGTCAGTCAACGAGAAGGTGGCCATGGACGTGGCCATCGGTGCAGCCTACGCCGGCCAGCGGACCATGGTCGTCATGAAATCGGTGGGCATGAACGTGGCTGCCGACTCCTTCTTCTACGCCGTCTACACCGGCCTGAATGGCGGCGGGCTGCTCATCGTGACCGCCGACGATCCGGGCATGTTTAGTTCGCAGAACGAACAGGACAACCGCCACTACGCCCGCTTTGCCAAGATGCCCATGTTGGAGCCTTCAGACAGCCAGGAGGCCAAGGAGTTCGTGGGCATCGGACTGGGCCTGTCTGAGGAATGGGACACGCCCGTTTTGCTACGGACAGTGATGCGCATTTCCCACTCCGCCTCGCCGGTGGAGTTGGGCGAGCGGACGGCTGATGACACCG